>JADQBV010000158.1 GCA_016278415.1 Halanaerobiales bacterium | reverse complement strand
ATATTAAAAGTACAGCTAGTTTTTTAGGATCATCTAAAAAAGATTTAAAATAATTGTTTTTTATTATCATAACTCTTTTTCCTTTCCATTTAATAATCTTCTAAACTTGTCTATTTTTATAAGAAGATTTGAAATTAAAGCTTCAACTGTTAGTTTAAATAAAAACTTTAGCTAACTTTTTAATGACTTATCAAAGGTATTATAAGAAATGCAATCAATACCTATCACCCCCAATTAAATAGTACTTATATTACTTATTTATCTCCCATTTAAATGAACTCTTTCAGCAAACTGAACATCGTGGAATCAGATAGAAACTTTACTCCACCTGATTGAACCCCATATATAGAAGTGAGAGTTCTGAGCCAAATTATTACGATAAAGCAAGAAAGAAAATAATAAATTTTTCCAATTTATTATGTTATTATGTTATTATGTTGTAGTAACAACTTATTTATAGTTTATACTACTTCACTTACTTAGTCAAGGTACATTTTAATAATTTTTTATAGTTTACCAAAATCATCTTTTCTGGTTTTTGCCATAATACCGGCATCTTCACCCATCTTTGCTACATTGTCAATAAAAAATTGCTGGATCACCACTTTTTAAATACAGACATTTTTAAGGACGCTAAGCAAAGCAAAGATTTTTATGTTTAAGTCATTAAAACTTTCATAGGGTATATAAGACAAGCCTTCATTATCACAAAAACTTTCAAGTGGGCGTCCTGTTTTAGCGAATATATAATCCACCTCATTAACAACACACCTATCTGTTAATCCATCCCCAATATATATAATCTTTTCGTATTCTTTTTTTAATTCAATCACAATTCTATGTTTACAATTTCCACATACACCAAATGACTGATGACAGCTACTTATATCATGATTTAATATTGGAATTAGTCTCTTTTTATCAAAGTATAATGTATTAGCATATATTTTATCATTAAAAGGTACTCCTTCTCTTTCTATCAAATATTCAATATAATTACTAAAACCACCGCTAACAATTGCAAATGCTATCCTTTTATCTTTTAGCTTTTTATAAAAACTATAGAAATATTTATCTACCTTTATTGTAGTATCTATAAAATTAAAAAACTCCTCTTTAGATAATCGTATTCGTTGATATTGTTTTAATAAAGCCTCTTTATCACTAATTTCCCCATTATAATAATCTTTATCTATCTGTTCCGATACTTCATCACCATATAATGAGAATAATTTATCATTTACATCATCTAATGATATTGTCCCATCAAAATCACTTAAAATAATACTTTCCGCCAATTTTAATCACTCCTAGATTTATTTATAAACATTATGTTGTTATGTTATTACTACATATTATTATATAAATTCACGTTTTTTTCTGAAATAGCAATCACTTCTCTAAAACAACATGATATATAAACTTATCCCCTCTAGAAACACTCTTGGTATATTCTATAATTTTAGAATTATTATCATATGTGTATCTCTCTAATAAAATAGCAGATCCACCTTCAACATAATTTAGTATTTCTGCCTCTTCTTCTGATAATAGAGTAGCCCGAAAACTCTCCTCTGCTTTAGAAAACTCAGTATTATATTCATCTATAAGAATACTGTATAATGGATTCTCTTCCAATGATTTTTTCGAAATGCCTGGAAACATGTTGTAAGGGATATAAGATGTTTCAAGCATCATTGGTACATTATCTGATAATCTTAAGCGTACGAATTTATATACCTGCTCACCTTTGTTTACCTTCAGGATATCTGAAATTTTCTTATCTGGTTCAACTATTTTAAAATCAAGGACTTTTGTACTCGGTGTTTTCCCTATTTTTTTCATTTCATTTGTAAAACTATAAAATTTTAATAAATCCTGTTGTAACCTTTTAGGCGAAACAAAAGTCCCCTTCCCCTGAATCTTATATATGTAATCCTCATTCTCTAGTTCTTGAAGAGCCTGTCTTACTGTTACTCTACTAATATCAAATCGTTCACAGAGTTCCTTTTCTGTTGGTAATTTTTCATTCTCTTCTATTGCCCTACTATCTATCATCTCAACCAAAATTTGCTTCAACTGATAATAAAATGAAAGAGGACTATTTTTATCTATAGTTTTCATATTTATTTCCCTCCCTGTACTAATAAGTATTAAATTCCATATAATAATCAAACTCAAAAGCTAAATTTTAGCGCATTGTAAATTTCCAATACAAATATAATCTTTTTATTTATAACTCACATACCTTATCCAAATTATATATATTGTTGTTATATTGTAATAACAAATTAATTATAATATATTTTTTTTATTTTGTCAAAACTTGATAGAAGATAAAGAGTTTTATGTTTGTCAATTTTCTATAGTTAATGATAAATTAAATAATTTAAGTGAAGATATCGATTACCTAAAACATAAAGAACAGCAAAATGAACGCGATATTTTTACATTGAAGAAAAAAACAAACTAGAAAGTTGGACCCACCTTTATATAATAATAGGTGGGTTTGCTCACTTTCTAGCTAAACATATAAAGACATATAAAATAATTATTTAAAAAAGCTCTACTAGACTTCGTAAAAAATACTTTGGTTTATTAATTAGTTTGGGAAAGAAAAAATTTCTTGAAATTTATTAATAAGTCCTTTTTTTCTTGATGAAAACTAGCATGTACAATATCTAAATTCTGATTATTTACCAATCTCTGATTGTTATCAATAAAGTGGTCAACACTATTCCCTGCTAACTGCTTAATCCTGGCAAGTCCATCCACAAGGCATTCTTTTCGTCTACCCAATGAATGAAGGTCAGAACCTATCAGTTGGACCAGGTTGTGTTCCACTAGTATCTCTGCTGTTCGTTTTACCCTTTCTCCAAAGATACCGATAAGACTACTGGCATTTACCTGGGCATAGATACCATCTTTAAGCCAGAGATGCAGTATATTAGGGTCTTTTATAACCTGCCGATAGCGCTCTGGATGACAAATAACCGGTCGATAACCCATTACCTTAAGATCATATAGGATATCATCAGTATATGCAGGAAACTGTCCCATAGGTAATTCAAGCAGGAGATACTTACCACCATTGATAGTAGGAACCAGGTCTTTTTCCAGATCCCTACATAGCTCAGGATAGATAAAAACCTCTGCCCCTGGATAGATTCTTAGGTCAATACCCTGCTTATCCAGCTTGCTCTGCAGTTCAGCTACCCTATCGGTAATTTCCTGGATTGACATACGATAGCCCTCTTCCATGAAATGAGGAGTAGCAACAATACCCTTAAGCCCATCCGCCACAGCCATCTCCGCTATAGCCAACGATTCTCTAAGACTCTCAACACCATCATCCACCCCTGGCAATATATGACTGTGAATATCAATCATTTTATAACACCCTTTCTACTAACCCTCTCTAAGTCCTATCCCCGCGTAGTCTGCCCATAATAATAGTACTGATAATTCCGATCATTATATGCCGGATATTTGTTAAGAACAACACCAATGATATTGGCACGGGCCCTTTCCAGGTTATCCTGTGCCTTCAACAACATCCGCTGGTCAGTCTGATGTGAAGCAATAACAATTATAGTTCCATCAACCTTGTTGCCTAAAACAGCTGCATCTGTGACAGCTACTACTGGTGGTGTATCTACAAATACTATATCAGCCTGCTCACCGGCTTTTGCTAGAATCTCTTCCATACGATGTGAATTTAATAATTCTGCTGGATTAGGCGGGATAACACCAGTAGATATCAATTTAATGTTCTCAGTATTTGTCTCCCTTAATCCCTCTCCAAATTCTATTTCTCCAGTTAAAATACCACTTAGTCCATTAAAGTTGGTCATCTCAAAGAACTTATGCTGCATTGGTTTTCTCAAGTCACCATCAATTATGATGACCTTTTTACCATTCTGGGCCATAGATAAGGCCAAGTTAACAAGGGTAAGGGACTTTCCCTCGGCAGCTGCACTACTTGTCACCGCAATTGTCTTTAAGGGTTTATCAGGACTGGTAAAATTAAGATTTGTCCTAATATTCCTATAAGCCTCTGAGACAGGAGACTTCGGATTATGTTTTACTATCAATTCGTTGTTTCTGCTTTTGAGGGATTGTCTGCTGACTTTCTCTTTCTTAAATAAATTTTTAAACATTACTATCAACTCCATATCCCTGATCATGATCCACCATGTTCATATCTGGTATTACACCAATTACCGTTAGGCCAGTTAAACGCTCTACATCTTCCTCTTCCTTGACTGAATTATCCAGATACTCTATTAAGAAAATAATGAATACACCGATAAAGACAGCTAAGAATGCAGCAATAACTACATTAAGTTTTGTATTCGGTTTAATTGGGCCTTGATCTTTTTTAGCAATAGCTGGGTCAACTACTACTATATCTGAACTCTGCATGGCTTCCTGTATACGGATCTCTTCCCTACGCTCCATTAGAATAAGGTAGATATTTTCAGCTACCTTGCTCTCTCTCTGCAGGCGGGCTAGATCCAGCTCTTTAGTAGGGAGTTTATTCAACTCAAGTTCCAGTTCACTTATCCGCTGCTCCAGACCGTTAACCTTAGCACCTGCAGTAATCAAGGTTGTTTCCAGGCTGATGATCTTTTGTTTCAATGTTTGATATAGGGGGTTAAGGGTTTCAGTCCTACTGCTGATTATCTCTTCAACTGCAGTTGAAAGGACTCCTTTTACCTCTTCTATCTGTCTCTTTATTTCAATTACTTTTGGGTGTTTCTCAGTATATACCTCTAATAAACCGGCCAGCTCTATCTCCAGGTTGACCAACTTCTCGCTATTTCTTAATACTACAGGGTTGTTAGTAATTGTCTTACCGGAGATAATCTCTCTGTCCTCTTGATTGAATTGCTTCCTGGTCTCTACAAGGGCCAGTTGGGTCTCTTCTATATTAAGTCGGGCCTCTGCCCTATTTGTTTCTAATTCCGTTAGCTGTTCTAAGAGTTTCTTTCCATATTCCTCTGGTAGAACAACCCCGTTTTCCATCTTGTAGGCTAATAATTTATCTTCCAATTCTGCTAGATTTACTTTAACTGTTTCCAGTTGATTACTAATAAAGCTAGTAGCACTTTTCAAATCTGCTCTATTAATCTGCTGGTTCTGCTCTTTAAAGACCTCTACCAGCTTATTGGCTATATCACGGGCCACCACTGGATCTGAGTATTCTACTGTAATTGTCATCATATTTGTATCAGTTGAACCGCTTATGGAAATATGATTAGCCAGACCAGTATTTGACAGTAGTTCCCCTTCTTCATTTCGTAAATCTAATTCAGTTATTACTTTATTCATAATTACCCTAGTCTTCATCATAGCAGTATAGGTAGATATCTTACTTGCTTTGCCAGACATCATAGAAAACTGGTCACCAAAAAGGCTGTCCATACCTGAATCTTCCTTAACCATAACTACAGTTGATGTTTGATATATCTTAGTCATTGACTTACTAAAAAAGTAACTGGCTAATACAGCAACTACAAGCAATACAATAATAATCCATTTTTTTCGCCAGAGAAGAGTGATATATTCCCTTAGATCTATTTCTACCATATCTTCTTCATATCTCTGCATATTCTCCTGTTCTGTATTCATGGCATCTCCCCCCTTACCATCCTATATTAAGAAAGTCTTTAATCAACTTTGCACCAGTAACATAGGTAAAGACTTTCTCCCAGTTTAAACCCTTGACTTCTTCTATCTTAATTGTATCACCAGGTTTAATGAGAGGGTTTACTCCAGTCTTTGAATCCTCAAAATATTCTTCCAGGTTTATTTCTTGACTACTACCATCCTGATGGAGAATCTTAATATTTTCAGTATCCCCTCGTTCTGTCTGGTTACCTGCTTCAGCCAAAAGATTGTCCAAACGCATATCCTTATGCCAGGAGTATATTCCAGGACGGTTTACCTCACCCAAGATAGATACCTGAAAAACCCTCTTGCTGATATATATAGAGTCACCTGCCTGAAGGTAAGGGTTGTTGGTCATATCCCCTTCTTTAAAGTATTGTGACAAATTATAGAAATCAGTATTATTATCAGAATGTATTACTTTTACTTCTTTAATATCCCCATAGTCTGTCTGGTTACCAGCCCGAGCCAGGAGATCTGTAAGACGAATTCCTTCTGTCCATCGATATGTACCTGGTCTCTGAACCTCACCAAGGATACTTACTTCAAAGTTTCCTTCAGCTATATAGACCATATCCCCATCTTTTAATACAGGTATTTCCTCTAATGAGCCATTTAATAGACTGGCTATTTTTATCTTTTCAAGTTTGTCATCTGTAGTATATTCCAATTCCAGGGCGGCTTTCTCTGTAATGCCTCCTGCTGTGGCTATCAAGTCTGTCAGCTTCATCTCTGACTCCAATTTGTAGCGGCCAGGATTGCGAACCTCACCCATGATGGTTACCTCTATAATACCTTCAGATAGATAGATCACATCACCATCTTCGACCAGGTAGTTTCCTTCTATAGTAGTTCCTTCCAGCAATCCCTGGAGATTTAGGGTTTTAACTTCCTCTCCCCTGGTTAGTCGTATCTTTTCTAAAGCAGCAATCTCTGTAGGACCACCAGCCAGAGATATTACTTCCAATAGTCTTCTATTTTCTTCAAGTTGATATGTACCAGGGTTCTTCACTTCACCCAGTACCATTACACGGGTCTTTCTATAACTCAGCAATAGGACATTAACTTGTGGGCTTTTAAGGTATTCAGCATATTTTTCTGTTAAAAGCTCGCTAAGCTCTGTAGTAGTCAATCCCTCTACCTTAATACTGGCAACAAGGGGCAGACTAACTGTACCATCAGGACCAACACTCACCTCTGAAGCCAAATCCGGGTGTCCCCAGACTGATATGCCCAATTGATCATCCTGTTGGAGCCTGTAATCCCCAGCGTGAATACTTACAGATCCTACAGTATGGAATATTATTAGCAATAAAAAAAACGTAATATAGGTATTACTCCTCTTTATCATAATTTCCCTGTAAAATACCAGGACTCCCTCCATTCAATTGTACAACTATTATATCTCAACAACCTGTCCTCAAAACTTCCAGAAATATCTTGTTATTTTATTAATTTCAAATAATAGCAAATTTATTCTATTATCTTTTTATTCTACATATAAATAATATATCCTTTTAATATACCCTACTATTCTTATGTACATTCTTCCAATTTTGCAGAAAAGATTATACGATACTAATGTTATTTTTCGAAAAATACCTTCAATATTTATATATACAGAAACTAATATACTAAAACTTTTCCTTAATTTCCACAGATAGATACATATGATTAATTTGATTAGTTCTGTAGACAATAAATCTTAGGCTCTTTTTTAATTTAAGATCCTAGAAGTAAATCTTTCTCTTAATGACAATTATTATTGCTCTTTGCTTGACTTCTAAGATTATATATTTTATAATACATATAAACATATCAAATTACTAGGATTTATCTAGTTTTTAAATATTATATATATAGTTCTCGAATAAAAATTAAAAACGGAGGTAGATAGTAAATGACTATTTATAATGATGTAACAGAATTAATTGGCAAGACCCCCCTATTAAGACTTAACAATTTAACTGGTGATGATGATGCAACTATACTTATTAAACTAGAAAGAAATAACCCAGGTGGTAGTGTTAAAGATAGAATCTGCTATAGTATGATTAAAACAGCGGAAGATGAAGGAAAACTGAAAACAGGTGGGACAATTGTAGAGCCTACCAGTGGTAATACAGGTATCGGCCTTGCTCTGATTGGGGCAGCTAAGGGATATAAGGTTATTCTTACTATGCCTGACAGTATGAGTATAGAACGGAGAAAACTATTAAAGGCATATGGTGCTGAGATAGTATTGACACCAGGTTCTGAGGGTATGAATGGTGCTATTAATAAGGCCAAAGAGATAGCCGATAGTGGTGATAACTATTTCCTACCACAGCAGTTTAAGAATCCGGCCAATCCTGATATTCACCGTAAGACAACTGCCCAGGAGATCCTGGAAGATACAAATGGTAATCTTGATTATTTCGTGGCAGGTGTTGGTACAGGTGGTACTATAACCGGTGTTGGAGAGGCCTTAAAAGAACAGAATTCAGGGATTAAAATAGCAGCAATTGAACCTACAAATTCTGCCGTTATCTCCGGTGAAGGCCCTGGATCACATAAAATACAGGGTATTGGTGCTGGTTTCATACCAGATGTGCTAAATACTGATATAATTGATAAGGTTATTAAAATAGATAACGAAGAAGCCATGGAAGCAAGCAGACTAGCAGCATGCAAAGAGGGCCTTCTAGTAGGCATATCTTCTGGTGCTGCAATTGCCGCAGCTGTCAAACTGGCAAAAGAGCTTGGCAAAGGTAAGACAATAGTAACAGTAGCACCAGATACAGGCGAACGATATCTGAGTACTGAGCTCTTTGAAGAATAGTATTATAATAGCTTTCTATGAAAAAAATATATTGTCATAAATTTATAAAATTCCCTATCTATGCTATAAGAGCTCATTAAGATAGGGAATTTTTCTTATTGAAAAAGAAAATGTTTTAAACCTTTCAACTGCTAGTGTGCTTGTCAACTAATACTAAAGACATATGGTCCAGCACTATCCCAAACCATTAATAAAGAATTCTATCAACTCATAATCATCTTGTGTTAAACATCTATTCAATTTTTCCTCCGCTTCAACTTTAACTCGATTAATTTTACCAGCATGTCTTTTTACTATATATGCAATTTTTCTTATATCATTTATATAGTTTAAAAATTCTTCTTTATTTTCTGGTTTCCAATGTGATTGTATATATATATCTGCATCATAACTCTCTAATTTATTTAGTAAAGCAAGAACTGTATCTATATCATAGCTCCATTTTCCATTATATATATCTGGGCCTAAACAATCTCCAAGAAATAAAACTTTTTCCTCTTCAACATAGATTACAGTAGAGTCTGAGGAATGGTCGCCTCCTACATTTTCAACTACACAAGTGATGCCCCCTAAATCAATTATAATCCTGTTATCAAAAATAACATCAGGACAAGTAATTTTTATATCATTAAAATTTCCAAATTCTTTTTTTATCATTTCTGCACAAAAAGGTATTTCTATTTTGTCTTTTACTCTTTTATCCAACGCTTCCCTTGTCCATTCATAATTCTTCATTTTAATGATTTGATTTTTTGTTTTTTCATTTGCAATTGTGATTAGATTCATTTCATTTATACCAAAAATATGGTCCCAATGCCAATGTGTGATAACTACATACTTCGTATTTGTAATATTATATTTTTCTAACTCATTTTGGAATAATCTTGCATGTTTAGAGGAGTTTCCAGAATCAATAATTAAACTACTCTTACTTCCAGAAATTACAGCTAAAATAGGTCTATCAGTATCATGATTTGCTGGCATATACATAATATTCTTTGAGATACCTTTTAATTTTTTTTGCATCTTAAAACCTCCAATATTCTTTAGGAAATTAGCTCCATTAATATGTAAGTAAAATTACCCATTCCCATTTTTACTACAATATCATCCGTCTGCTACTTTCATTTCAACAATCCAATTTAATCTTTTTTTCATTACCTCATACCTCCAGAGAAATCCACTTTAAAAATCTAACTTAAGTCGAATAATAACTCTGTTTTTTCTCCTGCCTTTTTAAAATCACATTTTTTATACATTTCCTTTGCTGTATCTCCACTATCAGTAATAAGATAAACTATGTCAACTCCCTTTTCATTTGCCTCATTTAATAAATATTTGATTACTGATGTTCCAAATCCCATTCTTTGATATTTCCCCAATATATCAAAGTCTTCTATCTTGGCGATTTCATTATTAACCATCAACTCGCAGTTTCCAATAGGATTTCCTTCATAATAACAAACATATAAGTTTAAATTTGTCTCAGTTTTTTTAAATACCTTTGACTTTCTGTGTATTCTCTTTTTTGCAAAGTCTTTCCCCATACTAGGTTCATTTGCTAAAATATCCACTTCTATTCCATCATTCAAAACATCCTGTACATTTGCTTTTTTAATAATACATTCTTGATTACCTGTTAATTTATGACCCATCTGAGGATCTATATACATATAATCATATTTGTTTATCTGTGGTTTTATAGGTATTTGATTTAATAGATTATTATCTAAAGGAAAATCAAATTCAACTCTTAAAAAATTTAATTCTACCTTTTTTCTTTGTGCTAATTCGGTTAAAATTATCTCTTTAGTTTTATCTATTCCATAGTTGTTTTTTATATATATAAAATTGTGATTATACATATCTGGTATATTATCATCACGAAACCTTATAATATTATCACTTTCATAAGCCCCCGAGAATAATTTAACATATTCTACCTCAGTATTACGAATTTTTTTTAACAAATTTAACATCTCCTTTCTTAAGGTCGAGTAAACGGGGTTTTACAACCCCAATTACTCACAGAACCGTCATATCTCTCTACAAAGTATTTACCAAATCCTTGCCTTCTATAATTACTATGGGTACAAATTCTTTCAATTTCGGCATTCAAACACCAAGGATTAATTAATACCTCACAACTTGAAATAGATACATTGTCGGTTTGTCCTGCTTTTTTTTACTTTAATTCATCATTAATTATTGAATATATTTCTTTACTAATTTCATCTATTGATTTATTGTCAGTATCAATAACTATATCACCAGGATACGGGTCTAAATCAAGAAAATAAAAAGAAAGTTTATTATTATCCCCTCTTTTATTATACCTATTTCTTAATGTTTCCCGGCTACAGGTAAGTGTAATACCAATCACTTCATAATCAGTATAATCAATATCTGATATAATACTATCCCTAATATTTATATCGGTGGCTACTACCGACGAAAAGAACACATATTCAAACTCTGATTTTAAATAAGTAGACAAGGTAAATGACATGTTTTTATCACCATTTCTTAATCTTGGATCATCTACGGAAAAAGGATTAACACACCATACCCAATCACCATCTAAATAAGCACTATTATCTAACATCTGAAAAACTTTTTCTGTTACAGTAGTTTTTCCTACATAGGGTGAACCACTAACAATAATTAATTTTTGTCTCATAATATGTATTCTCCTACCCCACGTTATCATTCATGCACATTGCATGCTCTTTTGTAATATGTTATAATAAATATATAAATCTGAAAGGTGGTATAAAAATGCCTTCTCTACAAGTTAGAGACTTACCTGAACATATTTATCAAAAAATAGTTCAACTTGCCGATGCTGAAAGAAGAAGTATAACCCAAGAAACTATTGTTTT
The DNA here is from genome assembly GCA_016278415.1 of Halanaerobiales bacterium. The sequence goes on along the minus strand of JADQBV010000158.1, from coordinate 1,362 downwards.
GCTTGAAAAAGCCTTAGAAATCGAAAAACAAAATAAAGAACGTAGAAAAGTTCTCTTTAATAGTATCTTAGCAGAAACCAATAAAATCGAAAATGTTCTTGACCCTGTCCCTCTTATTAGAGAGGATAGAGAAAGATGATTATTACTATTGATGTGAGTGCCGCTGTTGAAATTGTAATGGGAAGACCTAAGCAAAAAATACTAATAGATATACTAAAAGATGCTGACTGGATTATAGCTCCTTCTCTCTTTATTTATGAAGCATCTAATGTAATGTGGAAATATCATTCTATTCAAAACTATCCTTTAGATGACTTGCTTATTAAAACCAGGCAGATGATAGAGATAGTAGATCAATTCATCAAATCTGAAGATATTTATGAAGAAGCTATACCTCTATCATGTAAAATTGATCACCCTGCTTATGACTCAATGTATTTAGTTGCTTGCAGAAGAAAGAATTCTACTTTAGTAACTTTAGACAAGCGATTAATTAAAGCTGCTAATAAACTTGATTTATCAGTTGCGTCTATAGGCTAATAGTTACTCAGCCTTGAAACCTGTGCATTAATTATCCAAAATAAAATAGGGCTCCTAGCCCTGCAAAATCTAGGATGATATGAGCAATTGTTGTCCACATAATTGATTTAGTTTTCCATGCTACCCATCCCCATGTCAAACCTAGGACTATTGCAAAAAGAACTAAAGAATGGGCACCTCCAGGATAACTGCTGGTTGACACTGCTTGCGGTGCATAATGCCACAAACCAAACCAGATTGCCGGGTAAAAATAGCCCCACAATATGCTTTTGGGGAAAACTGTAAAATATGTTCCTCGCCACAAGACTTCTTCCAATGTGCCATTAACAACAGCAAGAACAAAAGAAACAACAATAATCAAGAGGGTAGCCCTCGGCAACTGTATCGGCAGGGCATAAATCAGTGTAAAAAGAGGTAAGGTAAACAGGAGAGTCAGTCTAGGCCATGCAGGCCTGCCGAATGGTTCAGAAATTCTGAGAAACATTGCCAGTAAGTCTTTTTTCCCCAGTAACCAGAGGGGAAACAGGATGCACCATACAATCCAGTAGAATAGAAAGCCAATAAAATATCCGGTTTTCAGTCCCCACGCAGAAACCGAGTAAGAATAGGCAAGATAAACTGTGAACAGCAAAAAAAATGGTGCCACAATGAGTATTTTTTTCTTTCCTGGTGATTCTATGCCAGGTGTTACTGTTTCTAAATTATTCATTAATAACTCCTCCTATAAGAGACCGTAATGTCAAAAATCTTTTAACTCCCTACCTTAAACACATACCCCAGGAACCAACATCTTTAAAGCCAATTCTTCTATATATAGAACCT
>JADQBV010000430.1 GCA_016278415.1 Halanaerobiales bacterium | reverse complement strand
TAAAATTTTGATAGGTCTGATATGGTAAATTATTAATCAATTTTGCAAGTGAGCCTACAATAATTAATGGCGCAACCGAAACGAAACCATCACGTATCGCAACCAAATGCCTTTGTGAACCTATCTTACCAGCAAATGGAACAAAATATTTCTCTAAGAATTTAATGATTTTTTTCATAAATACCCCCATAAGGAATAGACAAATCAGAACAAAAGATTATTTTACAAGGTCAATTGCCTGTTGCAACACAGCTGTCCCATTCATAGTTCCATAGCTTACACTATCTATCACTTCAACTTTAGTACCCTGAGTACCCCAATGCTTCTCCATCTTATCTTCAAGATATCTTACCTGTGGTCCAAGTAGCATCACATCTATTTCACCACTATAATTAGCAGCTTCCACCTGAGAAGCAGCAAATACATCAATTTTTATATCTTTTTCCTTAGCAGCCAGTTTAATTTTCTCCACCAATAAACTAGTCGACATACCAGCAGAGCATACTAACATTATCTTTATCATATTAACCTCCATTCCGCCACTACCGCAGCAGCAAAAAGATAGACTTTAGAACACCATTGATTATACTATTCACTATATTAATACAAAATCCTCCTTAAAATGTGTTTAATTTAAAATAACTGGACTTTTATCATTAATTTCTGTATAATCTAGATAATCCATATTTTCTCTAATTATATTCCCTCAAAATAATAATTAGAGTACTATCATAGTTTTTATCCTTTACTGACTAAATGTAATAGAAATTATAATAAATACTTTTAACAAAATTACACTAGATCTAGGTATCAGTAAACTATTTGATATAATTCCTATATTTAGTACACTAACGTATGGATAAGGATTTAACTTCTCTCCAATTATTATTAATTCCCATTATCAAAACTAAAATTAATCATTCCTTAAAAACTATTCTTGTAATAGTATCATTGTATCTTGCTTATCTAAACTTAAAACTCTACTAAACGATATCTTCCTTATTCTTTTCCCTCAGATACTGATAAATCTAATATTAGTATTTATATAAACAAAGGAAAAGGAGATATCAAAAATGAATTATGGATATTTTGATAATAAAAATCGCGAATATGTAATTACACGTCCAGATATACCAGTTTCTTGGACAAATTACCTTGGAGTAAAAGATTTATGTGCTGTTATTTCGCAAAATGCTGGTGGTTATTCTTTTTATAAATCAGCACAGTATCATAGGATTACACGTTTTCGACAAAATGCTGTACCACTTGACAGACCAGGTCATTATGTCTACCTCAGAGATGATGATTCCGGTGATTACTGGTCACTATCGTGGCAGCCTGTCGGAAAAAATCTAGAACAAATCAACTATCAATGTCGACATGGACTTTCATATTCAAAATTCAGTTGTGATTATAATAATATTAAGGCTGAACAGTTATTGTTCATACCTACTGATGATGATGTCGAACTTTGGGATGTGAAAATTAAAAATGATGATAATAAGCCGCGTAAACTAAGTATATTCTCTCATTTAGAGTTTTCTTTTCATCATATTGATTTAGATAATCAAAACCTACAAATGAGTTTATATGCCAGTGGTTCTAATTATGATGATGGTATTATAGAATATGATCTCTTCTATGATCCAGATAAATATCATTATTTTGCCGGAAACTTTAATCCTGATAGTTTTGATTGTATCAGAGATCGTTTCATTGGCAATTACAGAACAGAAAGTAATCCATCTGCTGTTGAACATGGTAAGTGTTACAATACATCTGAACTAGGAGGGAATCACTGTGCCGCTCTCCATAAACAAATAACAATTATGCCAGGCGAAACAAAAAGAATTATTTATATGCTTGGTGTTGGCAAAAGAGAACTAGGAAAGAAAATTAGAGACAAATATTCCGATATTTCTAATGTTGACCAGGCCTTTAAAAATTTAAAAAGTTATTGGGATAAAAAACTTAATAATTTTCAGTGTAAAACACCACATGAAGGATTAAATACAATGATAAATATCTGGAATCCCTATCAGGCGGAAACCTGTGTAGTATGGTCTCGATTTGCTTCCTTTGTTGAAGTTGGAGGTCGTACAGGTCTAGGATTTAGGGATACCGCTCAGGACTCAATTGCAATTCCACATTCTAACCCCAAAAAAACTAGACAACGTATTGTCGAACTATTACGTGGACAAACAAAAATGGGCTATGGGCTACATCTTTTTAATCCTGAATGGTTTAATAAGGATAAAAAAGAGCCCAAATTTAAATCACCAACCGTTGTACCAACACCAAATATAGATGATGTAATACATGGTTTAGAAGATACCTGTTCAGATGATGCCCTATGGCTTATACCTACTATATGTGAATATGTAAAAGAAACGGGAGAATTTGATTTTTTTAATGAAATTGTCACTTTCGCTAATGGAGGTAAGGCCTCTGTATACCAACATATGAAACTCATTCTTGATTTTTCAGCTGAACAAATTGGTGCTACAGGTATATGTAAAGGTCTCCGTGCAGATTGGAACGATTGTCTAAATCTAGGTGGTGGTGAGAGCGCAATGGTATCTTTTCTACATCATTGGGCTTTAAAAGCATTTATTGCAACAGCAAGCTATCTAGGAAAAACAGATGATATTAAGAAATACCAGGAAATTGCCCAAAAAGTAAAAAGGGCCTGTGAGGAAAATCTTTGGGATGATAATTGGTATATAAGAGGTATAACTGCAAATGGAGACAAAATCGGAACTAAAGATAATTCTGAGGGGAAAGTACATCTAGAATCAAATGTTTGGGCAGTTATCTCTGATGTAGCGACAAAAAACCGTGGTTTAATGGCCATGGATTCAGTTAATGATTTTTTATTCTCTGAATATGGTCTTCACTTAGTTTCTCCTGCCTATTCAGAACCTGATGATGATATCGGCTTTGTTACTAGGGTTTATAAAGGGATCAAAGAAAATGGCGCCATCTTTAGTCACCCCAACCCCTGGGCTTGGATAGCAGAATGTAAGCTAGGTCGTGGTGATAGAGCTATGAAGTTTTATGACTCTCTCCTACCATACCGGCAGAATGATGAGATAGAAGTACGCGAAGCAGAACCATATTCTTATTGTCAATTTGTTATTGGCAAAGATCATGCTGCCTTCGGTCGGGCAAGACACCCCTGGTTAACAGGTACAGCTGGGTGGGCTTATACTGCTGTTACAAAGTGGATGTTAGGTATCAGATTATCTTATACTGGAATTATCATTGACCCTTGTATCCCATCAACTTGGGAAGAATTTTCAGTTACAAGAAAATGGCGTAATGCCAAATATAATATTACTGTTAAGAATCCAAATGGTGTAGAAAAAGGTATTCATTCAATCACTCTCAATGGAAAGACTCTAGAAAATGAAATTCCACAACAAGCACCAGGAACCGTTAACAATGTTTCTGTTATTATGGGTTGATTTTTCACATGTAATAGTAATTTTGCAAACGTAGATTTATTTAACTGAAATAAAAATTAAGGGGAGATTAAATATGATAAAGTTCGGTACAGGTGGTTGGCGTGCTTTAATTGGCGAAGAATTTACTAAAGAAAACGTACAGCTTCTATCACAGGCTATTGCAAAGCTTATCTCAGAACAAAATAGTAAAAAGAGTGGCTTTGTTATTGGTTATGATAGGAGATTTTTATCAGATAAAGCTGCAAGGTGGATTGCTGAAGTTATGGCTGGAAACGGAATAAAGGTTTATTTTATTGAAAAAATTGCTCCAACACCACTGATTATGTACACAGTTAAGTCCTTTCAAACTTATTATGGTACTGCTGTAACTGCTAGCCATAACCCAGCATCTTACAATGGTATAAAACTATTTACAAAAGGTGGAAAAGATGCAAGTGAAGAAGTAACTAAAACAATTGAAATGTTTATTGATGATATAGACACTAAAGATATTAAGAAAATGGAATTTGATGAAGGTATAAAAAAGGGCATAATAGAAAATATAGACCCTTTTAACGAATATATTGATACAATCATCGGTATGATCGACACTGAATCAATCAAAAAAAGAAAAATGAAGGTTCTTTTGGACCCTATGTTTGGGGTTTCTAAGACATCTCTTCAAACTATATTAATATCCTCTAGATGTGAGGTTGATACTATTAATGATCGGCATGATACTTTATTTGGTGGTAGGCTACCCTCGCCAAACACAAATACATTAAACCAACTCAAAGATATGGTCCTTGAAAAAGGTTATGATCTTGGGATTGGAACTGATGGTGATGCAGATAGACTGGGTATTATAGATGAAAAAGGAAACTTTATTCATCCAAATGATATATTATCACTACTGTATTATTATTTATTGAAATATAAAGGGTGGACAGGTGGTGTAGTAAGAAATGTAGCTACAACCCATCTTCTTGACAGAATTGCTAAGGGCTTTGGGGAAAAATGTTATGAAGTACCAGTCGGTTTCAAGCATATTAGTTCTATGATGGAAGAAAAAAATGCCTTAGTTGGAGGCGAAAGTAGTGGAGGACTTACAATCCGAGGACATATCATGGGTAAAGATGGTATCTTCGCTGCCAGTTTGTTAATTGAATTATTATCAGTAACTGGTAAAAACCTTTCCGGATTACTAAAAGAAATAAATGAACAGTACGGTTATTTCTACACAGCTGAAAGTGATTATAAATTCAGTAGTGAAGACAAGTCACGTCTTATTAAGAAATTATTTATTGATAAAGAATTGCCAAACTTTAAATATAAGATTAAAGATATTAGTTATAAAGATGGTGTAAAAGTCTATTTCGATAATGATAGTTGGGTGGTTGCACGTTTTTCTGGTACGGAACCCCTCTTGCGTATATTCGCTGAAATGGAAACCCCTGATGAAGCAGAACAATTAATTGCTACTATGAAGGATAGTTTGAATATATAAAGAAACCTTATAAGACAAAAGTTTTACTTTCACCAAGATTTTTGTCCCGATCATTCCTTTACTTAGCTGCACTAAACCTCCTCTTTAGGAAGTGGGGGTTTAGTGCAGCTTTACTTAGTCGCTTTCAATTAATTTACTTAAAATTACCATTACGTAGGCTTTTGTTTATATATTTTAATAAAGATACTTTCTCCTTAGCTGTTACACCTTCATATAGCCTTCCAGCTGCTATAGGTAATTCCCATTGATATATATCACTTTTAGTAATACCTGTTAACTTGATATAATGCCTAGTATATATTTTACAAAGAATATGTTTTAATAAATTTGATATTATCCTTGAGCCTATAGGTAAATGTGATGGTACTTCGCTATGTTTTAATATTATTCTTGTTCTAGCCACATCTCCCACTGGATTCCCCGAGGATGCTGTCATCCAGTCAATTACTATAGGATTACCACTTGAAGATAAAATAATATTATCTGGATGAAAATCTCCATGACATAAACGGCTGTCATTTTTTAACCTTTGCAGTTTATTAATAATTATTTTTTTAGTATTGTGAGACAAACCACAACAATTATTAATACAATACTCAAGACGTTCTTTCTGTTCAGGAATTCCATCAACTTTATTTTTATGAATAAGTAATTGTACTTCTGCCATTTGTTTGATAAGCGAAACAGATGCCAGGGGATTTGACACTATTGCTGATAACATAGAAGAACCTTTAATATACTCGTAAACCAACCCCGTTCTGTCATCTTTCTCTACTTTACCAAAATACTTTGGTACAATTAATTTATAATCACCAATCACATTCATTATTTTTGCCTCTTCTTCTACCGCATGATTTGGAAAATCATTATGAAACAACTTTAATACTTTATTATTTCCAAAATCAAACACCTCTGCCGTTCTCCCCTTATTAATCATCCTCATAGTCAAATTAACCCCCAAAATATACAAAAAAATTATAAACTTAGTTTTCTAAAAACATCTTGGTTATATATGCAATTTCATTATCTCCAATTTTTATATTGTAATTTTTTTCTAGATTAATGAAGCTATCTCTAACCACCTTAATTTCTTCTTTGTTTTCTTCTTGATATTCTAAGAGGTTTTCAAACTCTGTTTCACTACCTCCTCTGTTGATCTTATCTACCATAAAACATAAATGAAGTACAACCCCTACAGTAACCTCTTTAGTAATTGTTTTACCAAGACCCTTTTCAATTTCAGATATTATAATACGAACATCATCTACTAATTCCTCATTATTCAAACCTCTGATATGCTCCTTGATAGATTCTTGAATTTGAAGAAACATATCTTCCTTATCAACGATTTTAACAATTTGTTTTATTTTTTCGATTCCATCACCTGATAATATATCTATCGCAGAAAAATACGGGATATTCCCAACATCAACATCAATAGTACTAATAACTGCAAGAATGTTATAATATATCTTATGTTCCTCCAATGATTGCATAAACTGATTATGATTCAGAATATTCAAAGGGATTATCTCTAATTTATCATTTTCAACAATATTTTCCTCCAAAATCTCCTTTAATTTCCTAGAAGAACCTTTACCCGTAAAACATGCCGTAATTATTGCATTTTTAGCTTTCTTGTTCTTTTTGGTTTTCTTCTTGTATCTATTTATTTTGCTACATGAATTATATATCTCGTTAATTCTTTGACCAAGGGCGGCTTTCCGACATACATCTATAACCACAGCGGTGCTGACCATATCTATTGTTTTTACTAAAATTCCTGTTTTCTCATAAATAATATCTCCAAAATTAATTAAAGAGCCCATATCTACAAGTAATATAACCCCACAACCTTTATCAACCTCTTTAATCTTTTCCATGGTAATATCAAACATAGATTCTGGATTCATATTCAAAGGCATATCCAAACCAATAGCATGTTCAACGCCCACTAACTGATTAGCAACTTCAACCATGCTACTGGCTGTGTACTTTCCATGCATAATAACAATAACCCCAACCCTATCTCTTTTATCTTCATCTTTTTTGTAAGGATCTGCTACCAAAAACATACTAATATACCCAATTTCATCAATAGGTGTCTCAATATTAAACTTACCATCAATAATCTTGGCTATTTCCATGGCAGTTATAAATTCATCAGGGTAATTTATCCTTATATAATCTATTTCTGTATGATATATTTTTTCTCCGTTCATTATCCTATCAATAGCCTTCTGCAAATGTAATGCTAGACCCAGATATATTTTGTCATCATATTCTCTATCTAAGCGACTAGATGCAAATGTCAGTATTTCTTCAACAACAGAACTAATATCTTTCCCTACAGTTCTTATAATCTCTTCCTTACGAATTGTTGGTGGCAAGTTCTCAATGTGTTTTTTAAAATGTTCTTCAATATCTATATTTAAAATCTGGTTTATCTTTTCATGATTAAGATCTTCATTTTGTAAATTATCAATTTTTTCCTCTATAAAGTCATAGAAATACTTACCCCCTAGTTGATGATTACCTAGAAAATAAGAACCATCTTCATAATGATAGCAGAGTACCTCTCCTTTATCTTTCACAAGATACTCTATCTTCTCACGGTATTCAGGTAACTTCATTAAACCCCTCTTTACATGGAGTGGTAGATCTGGTTGTGTTATTATTATATACTCCTTCTTTTCTGACTTATATGTTAAAAATGCTTTGGCACAAGCAAGCTGAATATCACTATTTAGCTGTCCTATATTATTAGGACAATCATATAAAAGAAAAGATATTAGTGAATTTTTGTTGATATAAATCCCTTTTCCTACTCGCTTCGATTCTTCCTTTAAAAAGGATTCCACTAAATTATATCTTTCATCAAGTCCCCTATCCTTTAATGAAGGAAGATTAATAGTCATAGGTATTCTACGTATAAAAGTCTTTAAAAGATATGAAGTAGGATCTTCTGTAGTTGCAGCAATTATTTGAACATCTGCATTTACTTCCTTGTCTGTTTCACCTAAGGGTCGAAAGTACCCTTTATCTATATAAGTAAATAACATCTCCTGTCCCTGGGGAGATAAACGATGAATTTCATCTAGAAATAAAATACCACCATCAGCTTTTAATAATAAACCAATTCTATCTTTATTAGCACCTGTATATGCACCTTGCTTAACACCAAAGATCTGTGCCATAACTAATTGAGGATTATCAGCATAATCAGCACAATTAAATTGAATAAATGGAGCTCCTTTTTCTATAACATCTTCCTTTACAGCAAAACTATGCATTAACTCAGCAAACATTGACTTACCTACACCTGTTTCTCCTAATAACATTGTATGTAGTCCTCTTGGGGGATACAAAATAGCAGCTTTAGCTTGTTGTATTGGGTTTCGAAGGCTGTTTTGTGAACCTATAATATAATCTAAACTTACACTTTCATCACTTTTAATTTCACAATTAATTTTCTTATCTCCTGTGTGTTCAGATAAGGTTTTATATAAAACTGGTCTCCCATTAATTTTTTTCAATTTATTATTTCGACAGAGCTGATTCAAATAACGACTTATATTAGCCCTTCCTGTATCCAAATGACTACTTATCTGATCGGCTGTTACTCCATCTTTTTTTTCTTTTTCCATTGTTATCACTGTCTGATAGACCTCATCTATCCTTTTCATAATTTTCGCCCCCAAAATCGCTCAAAAATATAATTATTTATAATTCTTTTAAATTCTTCCTAATTTCTTTCTTTTACTTGATGATAATATACTCATTCTAGATCTATATTTGGCTACTGTTCTACGGGAAATATTTATATCTAATCTCTTGCAGAGTAATGAAGAGATATTACTATCGCTAAGGGGTGACTCACTATCTTCCTCATTTATAAAATCTGCTATGTAAGCCTTTATACTATGAGAGGATAAATTTTTAATACCACTACTAAAAAAGAAGTCTAGTTCAAATAAACCCTGAGGTGTTTGTATATACTTATCTTTAGTAGCTCTACTAACAGTAGACTCGTGGACATCTATAATCTCAGCAATATCATTTAGTGTCATAACATAAAGAAACTTTATACCATTATTTAAAAAGTCTTTCTGTTTTTTCATGATTGCATTGGATATTTTACGTATAGTGTTTTGTCGTTGTTCAATACTTCTAATTAACCAGGTAGCTGATTTATATTTCTTCTTTAAATAATTACGTTCTTCATCATTTCTTGATTTTTTTAACAAGCTATAATAATTATTATTTATTTTGATCTCTGGTAAAATATTATTATCATTTAATATGAAATTTTTTCCTACTTTTTTGACTACTATATCTGGAAAAATATATTTTGTGTTATCACCTTGATAAAAACCTGCTGCTGGATATGGGTTCAATAATTTAATTTTTTCAACAGCCATTCTTAATACTGACTCTGATATATCTAGCTCACTGAGTATTTCATTAAAGTGACCCTCAGCAAGCTTAATTAAGTACTTTTTAACTATAATTTGCTCCAGCTCATTTTTTTCTGACATTATTTCTAGCTGTATAGATAATGATTCTTGTATGTTTTTTGCAGCTATACCCAGTGGATCTAGTTGTTGTATCTTTTTAATTATTTTGACAACTTGCAGCGTATCTACTTTAAATACATTAGCAATTACTTTAGGCTCTAATTTTAAAAAACCTTGTTCATTAAGATTACCTACTATATACCTGCCAATACCCATTTCCCTTTCAGATAAGCATTGGAATAATTGATTATTTATATATTCAGATAGTGATTCTGTTTTTGCTATTATATTTTCGTAATTAAAGTCATTATTAACATTAGAATAATTTTGACCTTCTCTATATCCATCTCTTTCATTTATTTCTAACAAAGGGTTTTCATTACCCATTTCTTCTATATACTCTTTAACTTCCAATGTAGAATATTGTAGCAGTTGTATGGCCATTCGAAGATTTGGAGTCATATTTAATTGTTGTCTTTGTTTAAGATCAAAATTAAACTTTAGCTCCATAAGCAATCTACCCCTTTTATTTCAATCCACACATAAAACATCTAGGATTTTACAAACTACTGTTAACACCATTTTACTATTAAATAATACTTTATTCAAGTAAAAAGATGGTCTTATGAGACCATCTTTTTACCATTCGCCATCCCACTGTTTAATATCCTCACTGACTTTAAGAGCATGTCTTTATTATTTGAGATTTCATAGCCCTTTATCAATAATCAACAAAACAAGTCTCTAGAGCAACTTTTTTGCTATCCCTCTTTTTTATTCATCCACACTAACATCTCGCCAGCTTCTCTGTCGTCCCAGGCAAAATAGGGAACAGCAGTAATCTCAGTACTAGTGAATTTCGGGCTTTCAGTACTGTACAATTTATCATTCCAATTAGATTGATCCAATCTTAGTGCTTTGCCTTTAATAATAGTCAATCCACCTAGTAAATCACTTCTATATTTTGCAGTAAGATTAGAATCCTTAGGCAAATATAACGCCGGTAAATTATTGCCATTATCTACCTCTTCCAAACAATAAACTATTGGACCTCGTTGAATAGCTACTTTAGCTATATTTTCTCGTACTTTAGGATTAGAATAAATTCTCTCTACAGACATATTTAAAATCAGTTCTACTTTATCACCATTTATCCAATTACGTTCTAAATATAAATATCCATTATCAGCTACATCATTCTTAATAACTTCGCCATTCACTTTTACTTCTGCATCCCTGCACCAACTGGGAATCCTTAGAGCTAGAGTAAATTCAAGGTTTTTTTCAGTAGCTAGAGTTATATTGACCTTACCATCCCATGGATAATCAGTTTTCTGTTCAATTGATATTTCTTGCTCATTTATCTTAACATTAGCTGTACTATCAGCATATAGATTGACATAAAGTTCATCATCACTAAAAGAATAAATATATTCCCCTATTGAGGCCAACAATCGAGCGATATTTGGTGGGCAGCAGGCACAACCAAACCATTTTTGTCGAGTTGCTTTAACATGTTTATGGTCATCTCTATTTTCACAAACCTCAGGCTGTACTTCTAAAGGATTTACATAGAAAAACTTTTTACCATCTTCAGATATCCCACTCAATACACCATTATATAAAGCCTTTTCCAGAACATCTATATATTCAGCTTTAGCTTCCATATGAAACATTCTTTGGGCGAAGAAAACAAGGGCAATAGCTGCACATGTTTCAGTATAGGCAGTATCATTGGGCAGATCATAATCAAAGGTAAATGCCTCTCCATGGCCACTGGATCCAACACCGCCAGTTATATACATCTGTTTCTTAGTTGTGTTTTCCCAGAGCCTACGGCAGGCTTCAACTAAAGACTTATCACCTGTTTCTCTAGCTACATCAGCCATCCCACTATACATATATAAAGCCCTTACTGAATGACCAACAGCAACATCCTGTTCACGAACTGTTTTATGTGCCTGAAAATAATCTTTAGCCACATCCCTAAAGTTAGGCCAGTGTGTAGTCTTACCTCTTTTCTCCCATTCTAGATCAAAATAATTTGGTGTTTGACCCCGTTCGTCAATAAAGTACTTAGCTAAGTTTTTATACTTACTGTCTCCTGTTACATTATACAATTTTATTAAAGCAAGCTCTATTTCCTGATGCCCGGGGTACCCCTTTATTTTATCATCTTCTATTCCAAACTTATCATTAATTAGCTCTGCAAAGCGAATCATAACATTAAGTAATTTCCTTTTTCCTGTTGCCTGATAATATGCTACAGCGGCCTCCATCATATGTCCTGCACAGTATAACTCATGACATTCAGCCAAATTAGTCCACTTTTTATCTGGTTTAGCTACTGTAAAATAGGTATTTAAATAACCATCTGACAGCTGTGCTTGTGCTATTAAATCAATAACACCATCAGCTAATGTTTCCAGCTCTTCATCTGGATTAGTAGTTAATTGATATGCCACTGCTTCTAACCATTTGGCTACATCACTATCCTGAAAGACCATTCCTATAAATTCACCTTCGGATTCTCCTGCTGCAATTCTAAAGTTTTCTATAGCATTACTGGGATCTGTATCTGGTATCTCATCATTTAAAGCCTTCCATTGATATGGTATTACTTCATCTCTAACTAACTGGTTTTTATTTCCTAGTAAACCACTTTCTACTTTAACATTTTTTAAAGGTACAGGTCTCAATTTAAATATACCTTCTGTCATATCAATTTCCTCCTAAATTTACTTAATATTCAATTATATTAAAAAAGGTGCCTTTAAGCACCTACTCTTTCATTATGTGACTAATCTTAGCATTATTAGCAATACTCCCAGAGCGTAATCCATTACAATTATCATTAAAATCCTCACTATAGATGCAATCTTGCCTAAAAGAAGAACTAGATCATTCCAGAAAATATGAGTTTACTTATAATAAGCAAGTCAGTATTATACAATCTCTGCTCTGGCAAATGTTCTAGAAAGATCAGTTATCTTAACCCTTACTTCTTCACCAACAAAGCGCCCAGCGTCTTTCACGATAACTATATATCCATTAATCCTAGAAACACCATCTTCAGGATTATTCAACTGTTGATCTTCAATTAGTAAATTGTATTCTTCGCTTTCGCTGACAGGCAGTGCCAGTTTTACCATATCCTTTTTACTACCCTTACTAATAATCTTATAGTTTTCTATATGTAATTCATCATTTCCACTAATATATATATCAAGATTTAGTTCATCTTCTAATTCCTTTAATTTCTCACCACCAGTACCAATCATAACAGCTGCTACTTTAGGGTGAAGTTCCAATAAAATGGCCGAAAATTTTTCTTCAACTATTAATTCAGTAAGTTCTCTAATTATCTTTAATGCCATACTGC
>JADQBV010000035.1 GCA_016278415.1 Halanaerobiales bacterium | reverse complement strand
GAACTACCAACACCTTTTTTATGAGCCATTTTATCCACCCCCCAATAATTAGTGTATTTATTAAGAAAACAACTCCATTAAATTAAATCTTATCTATACATTATTAATAACGTATTTTTATGTTCCTGAACTTAAATACTATCTTATCAAACAAATCTTATCAGACAATTAATACTATAAATAGAAAGCACTTAGAAGTATTTAAATATATTTAGGCTTCAATTTTTTCAACCAAAACTCTTGTATATGGTTGACGATGTCCAGTTTTCTTACGATAACGTTTTTTCGGACGATATTTAAAGACGATAACCTTCTTATCTTTACCCTGTTCAATTACTTTACCAGTTACCTTAGCATCTTCTAAATAAGGTTTACCAAACCTAGAACCATTATCATCAACAACAGATAATACTTTATCAAACTCTACAGTATCACCAGCCTCAACAGATAATTTTTCAACCTTAATAATTCTATCTTCTTCAACTCTATATTGTTTTCCACCAGTTTTAATAATAGCGTACACAAGCTACACCTCCCTTACCTCAAGACTCGCCGAATCAGGTAGCCACTTTACGTAACCTTTTATTCTAACCTACTCCGTGCGGTTTTGGTAACACAACGTATTAATTCTAGCATATAATCCTATATAAGTCAAGCATTCAAATCCCAACATTTTAAGCCAAATTCCAACCATCAATTGCAAGCTGTATATCATCTAATGATCTTATGTCACACTCTTTAATTCTTCCTTGTACCTGTTGGCTCTCTCCAGGAAGAAGGGTAATGTAATTATCAGTCCAATATACAGGAGTAATAATATTACTTTCTCGGTCATAAACCTTTAGCTGATTGAAACAAGCAATAGACTCAGAATTATTTTCTACCCGTACTTTAAGGTTCAATTTATTTTCTTTTATATCTATACTGTGTTGCATCTCCAAATTAGCCATTGGAAGATTCCAAAGTTCTTCTAAACTTGCAAATTGTTTTAAAGGACGGTGAAACCAAATACTAGGATTAGCATCATCATATATGTCATTGCCTGATGGTAGGTAGTATACGTTTTTACTGATAAGACTATCCTCATTCTCCAGATATAGAAAAAGAAAAGATAATTTATCATCAAGATATTCTTCTGGTATTTTGAATAAAAATTGCGACTTATATTTATCTACACTCTTGATTTTTATATCTTTTTTAAATCTTTCTTTTAAATCCTTACTATATAGAACTAACCTTACCTTCATATCCTTTTGTTCCTCAAAGGTTTGATTTGCCAGGTAAATAGAATTATCATCATATGAGTACTGTAGGTGTATTGGTTCACAGGCCTTCTTACTACCATAAAAAGCACCATTAGGTAGATTATAATAATCATACAATTGCCAGATAAGTGACGGCCAGGAACTATTTAACATCCAACCAATAACACCTGTAGCATCAGGCCAGTTACGGAAATGTGCTTCATACATTGCTCGCCATGATTGATAAGCGATTAGCTGTGAAGCCTTTACATATTCCTTAATGCTTAGATTATCCCCAAACCTTCCCTCTACAACTTTATCCAATACCTTGGTATCGGTAAATGCAGCCAGACCAGCATGAAGCTTCCAGGCATCACTCTCTACTTCCAGTTCCTCAGGCGACATCATCATCTCCAGGCTTTCCATCTGTGGAATACACATATCTGGACCAGTCTCTGTATTGAATTTGCCAGCTACACCAGGCATTTCTTGATCATACCAGTATTGTGGAGGAACATAACTATATGGACCAGACATCTTTACACCAGGCTCTCCAGTTATTTGGGTAGATTTATCAGCAGCACTTGATATTGCAGGAATATCTGGGTGAGTCTCTTCCATTACTTTTAAATACTCCCTCTCCACTTCATAAGTAGGAGGAAAATCACTACCATAAAACCAGGCAGTCATAGACGGATGATTACGAAGTCTCTTTATTTGAGAATTTAATGATTTAACAGCTATTCCCAGGTCTTCCGCTTTCCACTTATCCCATTTTTCCCAATGGTTACAGCAGGGCCACCCTGCAATAACTATAATACCTTCATGATCACAAATATCCCAGAAACTATCTGTTGCTAATTTCCCCTCTAATCTAACCGTATTAAAATTCATATTTTTAATATATGATATATCAATTTCGTCCTGAATAGTTGACTGACGAAGCATTAAGTCAGGTGTCCAGGCAGCCCCTCGGAGCTGAAGCTCCTGACCATTTATCATAAACATTCGAGAGCCTTTTTCATTTAGATATGTATCGATTTCACGAATACCAAAAGTAAGATCTTCTTCATCAGATATATTGTCGCCTTGATAGGCCTTTAAATTCAATTTATATAAATCAGGATTTCCCATCTGATATGGCCACCAGACTCTCGGTTTATCTATTTGTAGTTCTGGACAGTCTTCAACTGTAATCATTACCTTTTCCTTCATTTTAGCTCCAATAATTACAGTCTTCTCAAAGCTTATACTCTCGTTTTCCCCTACTATTTCACCTACTAATCTAACTGATTTTTCTTCTTCCGTATCATTATATACCTCTGATGTAAGCAACAATTCTGCCTGTTGATTTTGATTACTAAGTTTACTTCTTACAAAGGTGTTTCTTATTGATATTTCTTCGGAAACCTGCAAGCATACAGGCTGCCAAATGCCCATTGAGTCATCTGGCGGTACAGGACTCCAGTCTATAAATGTCATAGCCAGATCATCTGGTTGTGGTGCGAATATTTCTACAGCCAGTACATTTTTTTTATCATTATTAATATTATTACTAATATCAAATTCATATAACCTATATGTTCCCTGTACTTCACCTACACCAGCTACCCTTTTTCTATTAAGCCAAATATTTGCTGCATAATTAATCCCTCTAAACTCCAAGCATATTTTCTTCCCCTCCCACTCTTCAGGTATTGTAAATATATTTCGATACCACCAGGAACTACGGAAGGGACTATCATCAGGCATATAATGATTAGAGAAAAGACTGTCTTTCCCGTGTTTATACCCTGGCAATTTGCTTATGTTTTTATCGTAATATGGATCTGGATAAACCTCATTCTCTACAAGTCCACTAATAACAGTTCCAGGTACTGTCACAGAATACCAATCATTAGCCTTATAATTTAATGAAGATATTTTTTCGCCAAATATATCTATATCTTGAGAAGATTTCATCTGCCATCCATTTTTTATTACTCTCTTTAACATAATTTCTCCCCCTTTTTTAAATTCTTTATCATTTTATCATTAGATTTTATACCTAAGGAATCCAGTGCTATTAACAAACCACCTGCTGCTGGTTGTAGTATGGGTTCTATTAGCTGAACCTCTTCAACTCTTCCCATCCCTGATTCGCTTCCTATTAGCAATTTCTTCTCTAATTGATTTTTTATGCTATTTAATAATACTTCATTCTTGCTCTTAAATACCCCTCCAACAAGTGGTAGCTTTATTTTAGGTCCATCAATTTTCAGATCCTTTATAACTGTAAATACCTGATCTGCCAATTCAATACCTGCTTTCCTAATAATATCAACAGCTACCGAATCACCTTCAACAGCGGCCACAAATACAAACTTTGCTAATTCAGCTATATCTTTTCTACTCATCTTCTCAACATATATCCTATTAACAATATTTTCTACCCTTTTGAGCTCAAGAAACTGACATACAAAATGAGTGAGTTTAGTATCTTTTCCCCGTCCATCATATGCACGAAAAATAGCATGGAGGGCATTTACAGCAATATTATAACCACTACCCTTATCATCAAAAATATAACCCCAACCACCTACTCTTTTTCTCTCCCCGGTTTTATTTATCCCTACTGCTATAGAACCAGTCCCTGCAATTAATGCTATACCATTAGCAGAAGCATTACCACCAGCAAGTGCTAAATAAGAATCATTAAGTAAGGTAAGCTTATCTATAAATTCGATTTTTTTTAACATAGGGAAAAAGAATTGATAGTCTTTTTCAGTATCAATACCTGCCAATCCAAAAGAAGCTGAATCTATATTTGTATCGACTATACTAATACCAGCAGATTGATATGCTTGGATTATAGATTCCTTTATTGATAAGAGAGCTATCTCAGCTCCAACAACTTGATAGTTAGATGGCCCACTCTCACCTGTTCCTAGAATATGGCCCTCTTGATCAGCTAAATAGGATGCGGTACTTGTCCCGCCACCATCAACACCTAAAAAATATTTCATATTACCAACCTCCAATATGATTAAATCTTATGTTTCCATTTATCAAATACGTATTTTGCAGTAGCTTTTAACTGAATATAATCCTCTTCCGTCCTTCTAACAACCTTAGTACTATGACCACCAATAGAAGATAAACTGTTTAATTTTTTGTTCATTTTATCAATCATTTTTTTATCATATAAGTTATATATATCTCCAACAATTATCAAGTCTGGATCAAGGAAATTTATTAAGCCTGATACAGTACTTAATAAATAGTCAACTGACTGCTTGATAACTCTTTGACAAAGTTGATCACCTTGTCTATATGCCTTTATGATATCGTTAATATAAATATTATCTAGTAAAAGATCTTGAAGCTGACTATCTATCCCCTGCTCTAATTCCCTAATTACCTCATTCTTAATAGCAGACATAGAAGCTACTACTTCAAGACATCCCTTACCACCACAAGTACAGGGATAATCTTTTTCACTTGACTTGATATGACTTATTTCTCCAGCAAGACCATGTGCCCCTTTATATAATTCTCCATTAATAATCAACCCTGAACCTATACCTTCAGCTATAAAAACATATAAAAGATTTGAATAATCTACCCCCACTCCATAGGCAGATTCATAATAGGTAGATATATTGGCGTCATTCTCAATATAGAGTGGTAGGGCGAAATGTTTATCAAACTCTTCCTTAAAATTAACACTCTGCCAAATCTCACTTATACTATCAGTTAGAATATCATCTTGATAGTTATATATACCGGGAACAGATATACCAATTCCAATTATGTCATTATTATCAATTCCCTCTACTTTAAAAAACTCACAAAAAATCTTTTCATATAAATTTCTAATTATATCCCTTGCTTTCAAATCATTTATATCCCATTTTTCTTCTCGTCTAATATTAAAGTTTAGGTCATAGATAGCATAAGAAATATATGTATAACTCATCTCTACTGCAATAACAAATTTTTTATCTCCCCTGAATTCTACTAACCTAGGGGGACGTCCCCCTGTAGACTCCTGATAATCAGTCTCAACAACTAATCCATCTGATATTAGTTCCTTTATTATATATGAAACAGTAGCATGAGATACATCCAAGGCCTGACTCAAATCTTTCCTGGAGATAGGTTGTCTTTCAACTATTTCATTTAATATAATATATTTATTATGCTGTTTTAATTCCTTAGTATTTTTAATCACCTTAACCCTCCTCTCAATGTTTAGTAAATATGAAAATCTACCTTAAGTCTTATCTTCGATTTCGACATAGTTTAAGCTGACTTGCTAGCACTCTATCACCACAACAGACATTACTTTATCAAACTAGCTGCAGCCTCGTCGATAATTAAAGTAACTTCTGGGTGTGTCTGTAAAAGCGATGATGGTGTTTGGGTACTAACAAAACCACTTACTGTATCCCTTATAGCATCTGCTTTACTTTCACCACTAGCTAACAAAATAACTCGATTGGCTTTAAGTATTGTAGCCATTCCAACAGAAATAGCCTTCTTAGGAACTAATTCCATCGAATCAAAAAATCGACTGTTTGCAGCAATAGTTTCCTCAGTCAAATTTACTAAATCTGTAGTAACATTAAGTCGTTCCCCAGGTTCATTAAATCCAATATGTCCATTGGCCCCTATACCTAAAACCTGAAGATCAATCCCCCCACTTTGTCTAATCTGTTCTTCATATTCCCAGCATTCTCTAGAAACATCATCAACCATCCCATCTGGTATAAAGATATTTCTTGCCTTAATATTAATATGTTTAAAAAAATTGTCTTGCATATAGTAATGATAACTTTGAGAATTATCATGTGGCAATCGATAATATTCATCAAGGTTAAATGATATAACCTCCGAAAAATCTATCTCTCCCATTTGATACATTGCAATTAACTCTTCATACATTCCCAATGGTGTACTTCCTGTAGCCAATCCAAGTACACTATTTGGTTTAAGAGTAGCCTGGCTAGCTACCAATAATGCTGCTTTTTTACTCATCGATTGATAGTCTTCTTCAATAATTATACGCATACTTAATCCCTCCATTATTAAATGTTATTTCATAATCATATATATAAATTCAGTTCAAAGATCACATATAGAATATGGTTTTTTTATTTATAATCTCATCTAAAGTCTTATATAGTAGTAGTATATCATTTTTATAATACTTTTATCAAGTCTTTTAAAAAGTAAAACCAATAATTGTTATAACAATTATATCCTGTTAAACTAATATAATTAATGTAAAATCTACAATCAGCATTATTAAACTAATGATGACTTTGAAGTTGCCCGTCTTTATATACATTGATAACTTCCAAATTTTTATTTAACATCACGAAATCAGCCCTATTACCTTCTTTAAGTAAACCAATTTGATCTTCCAGTCCTAAAAGTTTTGCAGCATTATAAGTAACCATATTAATTATTTCATTTAAATTTAGTTCACTAATTTGATTTATATTCCGTACCGCCTGATCTATGGTAAGTATACTTCCAGCCAACTGCCCATCTTCTAAGCGAGCCGAGCCCTCTTTTACAAATACCTTCTGTCCACCCAGGTCATAATCACCTTCTCCTAAAGTTCCTGCTCTCATTTGATCTGTTATTAAAATTATTTTATCCAGTTCCTTAGCCTGAAGAACTATCTTAATTATTGCAGGATGAAGGTGTATAAAATCAGCTATCAATTCACAGGTCATATCGGTGGTAAGGGCTGCCCCTATAATTCCTGGTTTTCTATGATGTAATTTTGTCATTGCATTAAACAAATGGGTTACATGAGAAAGCCCCCATTTACGAGCACTTAGTATATCCTCATATGATGCCCCTGTATGTCCTGCCGAAATAACGATGCCTTCATCTTTTAGATACCTAACCATTGCTTCTGCTGACTTAATTTCCGGGGCAACTGTTACAATTTTGATTATATTTATATATTCTTTTATTAGTTCAATATCTGGATAGACTATATCTTTTGAAGCCTGTGCCCCTTTATATTCCTTGTTAAGGAAAGGACCTTCCAAATGACACCCTATTATCCTGGCTCCATCAGAACCAATATGCTCTTCATCCATATCATATCGAATTGCTTTAAGGGCTTTTATTATCTCATTAATTGGCATAGACATTGTAGTTGCCAAAAAAGAGGTAACACCAGATTTTATTAAGGAACTCTTGATTTTACTAATGGCCTGCTGAGTTCCATCCATTGTATCAAAACCAGCCGTACCATGTATATGGATATCAACAAAACCAGGTGATAGATAATAGCCTTTTCCATCAATTACATTTAAACTTCCATAAGTATTTTTTAGTTTATCTAGATGAACATCAATATCTTCTATAATAATGCTTTCAATCTTACTAGAAAATAAGACCGCTCCTTCTATAATCTGATCTTTTAATATTATTTTTGAATTTTTAATTAAATTCATAGTAATTTGTCAACTCCTATAATTTCCTCAACAGAATATCTGCAGCTTATCACTATTATTATATCACAAGCCATACTACCAGGAAAGGGAACCAAGTGCTTTCTTATAACCTCTTTCCTGGCGGCTTATAAAGAAGGGGGGGACATCTTAGAAATAGTTAAAATTAAAAGTGATATTTCAACAATCTATCTATAAGCACCTGCTGTTAAACCTTTGACTATATTTTCTTGTAATATTAAATATACAATTAATACTGGGATTACAGTAACAACTACCGCGGTTGCATGGAGACCGTAATCTGTTCCATACTGAGAAGTCACAGCATTTAATAATGCCACAATTGGGCGTACTGATTTTTGATTTACATATACCAGTGCTAAGAATAAGTCATTAAATGACCAGAGAAATGTAAAAATACCAACAGTAGCGAAAGCTGGTCTTGACATCGGAACAAATATACGGATAAATATTTGCCACCTTGATGCCCCATCCAAAATGGCTGCCTCCTCTACCTCTCTTGATAATGAAGCCATATATGTGGTGAGTATTAAAATTGCAAATATTAAATTACCTGCAGTATGTGGGAGAATTAGTGCTAAATAAGTATTAACTAAATCCCATTCTATCAGTAATTCATAGACAGGAATAACTGTCACAAAGGCTGGAATCAAAAGACCAATCGCCAATATATTTTTTATTGATGTCTTAAATCTAAAATTAAATCTAGCCAAAACATATGATGCCATACCTCCAAATAATAAAACAAGAATTACTGTACTTCCAGACATTATAATACTATTCATATAACTTCTAATAACATTTATTCTATCTACTGCATTTATATAATTCTGCAGATTAAAACTATCTGCTATGATAAATGGATCATTCATAATATCAAAAGAATCCCTAAAAGAATTATTAATAACCCATAAAAAAGGTATAATAGTTGTAAATGCCCATGTAAATAAGATTATATATATTATAAACTTTGACAAACTTATATCACTAAAATAATTCTGTGTCATTTGAAAGACACTTTTTAACTTAGCCGTTTTCAACATTTAGAGAGCTCCTCCCATTAATTTATTGTAACTTCTTCTGCTTTAACAAATTTATTTGTAAGAAAAACTACAACAAAACCTAGTGCGATAATTAATATAGCTATAGCAGAACCATATCCATACATCCTACTCTGGAATACAGTATCATATAGATATGTTCCTAAAACCTGTGATGAATCAAATGGACCTCCTTGTGTAATAATCCAGACAATACCAAAAACCCTTAACGCCCCTGTAATTGCTAATATTAAACATACCTTTATGTCACTAAAAATTAACGGTAGGGTAATTTTAGTAATTCTCTGTAAATTACTAGCCCCTTCTAAATAAGATACCTCATAAAGGCTTTCAGGTATTTTTGTAATGGCTGTAAGTATTATAATAAAATAAAAACCAACATACTGCCATATAGCTGGAGCCAAAACACTTAAAAGTGCAGTTTTTTCAGTAATCCATAGTATAGGTTCATAGCCCATCATCTCTAAGAGTCCATTCAATAATCCTGCATCATATGAATAAATCAATTTAAACATTAGCCCTAAGGCTGCAGCAGATATTACAATTGGAAAGAAATACACAGTTTTAAAAAAACGCTGACCGGTCTTTACCATATCTACTAATATTGCAAAGACAATACCCAAGCCAACTTGAAATACTATAGCTGCCATCATATAAATCATTGTATTTCTAATTGCTATAATAATCGCTGTATCATTAAACATTTTAATATAGTTATCAAAACCAACAAAACGAGGATTTATATTATTAATAGCCATAAAGAAGCTTTTATAAAAACTCCTAAATATTGGATAAAAGAGGAATATGGAAATTAATAATAATGCCGGAAAAAGGAAAACGAAAATCATTTTTTTATCTTGATTAGTTTTAATTTTTATCCCCTCCTTAGATGAAAAGGGGCAGTCTGAACTGCCCCCTAGTCTTCTTGGTAAAAATTATTGAGCAGATAGTTCAATTTCTCTTGCAGCTTCTAATACTTCTTCCGCTTCTCTTCTTTCAGCACATATATAAGCTACACCCTTAACGATTTCAGCAAATGCTGGAGGTGTTATCTGTGAGTCAATAGGCATAACTAAGTTATCAGCATTCTGTACAGCGGCAATTCCATCTATATAAGGTTGTTGTAAACCTTCAGGAGTAACCTTTGCTGCTGGCAAACCACCATTTGCTTCAGCTGCAGCTTTAATGAATTCTTTGCTTGTGATTGCTTTGAACAATTTAAGTACCATTTCTTTTTTCTTAGGATCATTGTAAGCTTCTTTACTTAGATAGAAACCCGAGCTAAATCCTGCAACCATATCACTATTATTACCAGCTGTTCCTGGTTTAGCAGGCATTGGCATTATTGTTACATTATTAGCACCATCATTCATAGCAGTATTAATTGCCCATGAACCCTCGATAATCATACCAGCTCTTCCGGCAGCAAATAAGTTTTGTGATTCTTCCCAGCCAGTTGTTAAAGCATCTCTCATATAAGCAGCATCTTTATATAAATCTTTAATTGTATTTAGACCTTCAACCCAGCCTGGATCAATACCATTTACTAAGCCAGCACTATGTCCTTCAGCACCAGCTACCTTAAGTATAAAATGTTCTATATTATAATGAGGTATTTTCCCTAAACCAGCAGCTATAGGTGCTATGTCATTTTTCCTAAATACATCAATAGCCTTTTCGAATTTAGCCCAATCAGTTGGTAATTCAAGGCTATATTCTTCAAATAAGTCTAGATTTACAATAAGACCTTCATAAAAACCAGTAATGGGTATAGCATATACATTACCATCTTCTGCTCTTACCTGATTAAGTGCAGAATCTAATAAGCCTTCGGCCCATTCTGGGTCTTCAGCTAAAAGTTCATCTAAAGGCATTACCCTGTTAGTTTGAATGATTGGTTTACCCATAGACTGAGTAAAGTACATTGTAATATCAGGTTCATTACCTGCTATAAAATCATTTTCTACTCTTATCTTAAAAGCATCATCAGCAGTAGCTGATTCATCAATTATCTTAACACCAGGATTTTCAGCCTCAAATTTTTCTATAAGCTCTTGATAAACATCTCTAACAGGATCTGTTCCACCAAACATTGTTACAAGTCTTAAAGTTACATTATCAGCTGCCTGTACCATCATTGCCATAGAAAGTACTAAAACCATTGTTAATACTAATATTTTTTTCATCTTAATTTTAACCCCCTATTAATTTTTAATACAAATTATAAAATGAAAAAGCGGAACAAAATATCACCTCCTAAGTAACCCATATAATCCTTATCAATTCCCTCACTAATATATAGATGCAAGAAGCATGCCAGATTAAGCGATCTTACTGTTTATTTTTTATTTTTTTTTAAAAAACCTTATAAGAACTGGTATTTCAGCAATAAAAATTTAAATTTATTTATTCTAGAAAGAAAAAATCCACCTATCTTTTGCCTATAAAACACAAAAAGAGCGTGCATTTTATTGCACACTCTTTTACACACTCTACACACTATTAACTTTTTAAAAAAATTAAAATAGAATAAGTAGATATAACTATAGTATATTGATAAAAGCCCTACTTATATTTTAAAAATATTAAATTTAGTCATCCAGCCTTTTATATAAATCAATAAATTCCTGAGCCATATCCTTGATCATCATCGCATTCATCAAATGATCCTGACCGTGAATCAATAATAATGATGGGTTTATTTTAACACCTGAAGCCTCTAATTGAATCAACTCAGTTTGTTTCTTATGTGCTTTTACTAATAATTTATCTGCTTCCACAATGAAATCCTTAGCCTTTTGAAATTTCCCTGCTTTTGCTTCTTTTATTGCGCCTATTGCTTGATTCCTTGCCTCTCCACTATATGTTATTATATTTAATATTGTTTGTTCAAATTCCACTGTTAATCTCCCCTTTTTTTACTCTTGTTTCGTGTTTTATCTGACCGTAGGTAGCTCTATCAGCTACAACCACAAAAGGTATATATATAAAAACAGCAATTATCATATTAATTAACTGTAATAAAGAACCCATTATAGATCCGGTTACCAAGAAACCACTAATCAAAGGTGGTGTGGACCAGGTTACCATAGCAACTGTAGGAGGTACTATCTTTAATACAATAGCAAAATAACTAGTAACTGTCAATACTATAGGTGTTAGTATAAAGGGAAAAAATAAAATAGGATTCATTACAATTGGTAAGCCAAATAAAACTGGCTCATTTATATTAAATATCCCCATTGGAATAGATAGTTTACCTAATTCTCTATAATCTTCTCTCTTTGACACCAGAAAAATAGCCAATATTAAACTAATGGTTGTACCAGCTCCACCCATATAAACAAAGGCATCATAAAAAGATTTTGTAATTATATTAGGTGCCACCTGTCCTTCAGCCATTGCTACTATATTTTCTTGCAATGCTGGTAAATACATAGCCTGTATAACTGGTTCTAATATATTTGAACCATGTAAGCCAAAAAACCAAAAGATGTGCATTAAAAATACTATTATTATAGCTGAACCTAAATTATTCGCCATTGAAGCCAAGGGTGCCTGCAAAAGATTATATAAAGCCTCATTAATATTAACTATACCAAATTTCATAGCAAGTAACTTTATTATTGTAAATAATACTAATATAATTAAAGTAGGAATTAAAGCTGCGAATGATTTAGCAAGAGCAGGAGGAACACCATCAGGCATATGAATAATTAATCTCTTGTTTTTCATTAGTCTAACAAATATCTCGGTAGCAACTATAGCTACTATAATTGCCACAAACAAACCAGTAGAATCTAACCACTGCATAGGTATTTCCAGACTTTGATTGCCAGTCTGAATTAATGCCAATAATGCTATAAAACTAATTAAACTTGCAGTCATAGAATTTTCCTTGTAAGATTGAGCTAAACTAGAACTAATAGTAAACACTATTAGTATAGAAATCACTGCAAAAGTAGCATTATAGATATTATTTGTAAAAACCGTCCAAGATTCACCAAATATATAGTCCATAAAATTTTGATAGGTCTGATATGGTAAATTATTAATCAATTTTGCAAGTGAGCC
>JADQBV010000434.1 GCA_016278415.1 Halanaerobiales bacterium | reverse complement strand
GGGTGGTACCGCGAGTATTCCTCGTCCCTATGTTATTTTAGGAACGGGGTTTTTTCATTTTATAGACTCAACTTCGCAGATGTATTTATCGCATAGAGCCTGGTTAGCAATAACTTCATGCATGGAAAAAAGCTAATTCCCAGTTCCTCTTCCAGGCTATAAATAACAAAATAAACTCACTTCGCTACGCTACGTTCAGACAGGATTTTGTTAACCATTTATAGCCTTCCATGCGGTACTGGAGCTTTTTTAACATTTATTCAGCAAATGGCTAACCAGCATTTTCATATATAATTCTAGTAACTGCGAAGTTTAAGTTATAGATATAATGATATTTTTAATGACGCTTAAAGTGAATTATGAATAATATGCTTGAGTTTTTTAAATTTGTTAGGGGGTTTGTTATGAAAGGTTTTTACGATTATAGTCAAATTGAAGAAAAGTGGCAGAAGAAGTGGGCAGATGAGGAGCTATTTAAAACAAATGAAGAAAGTGATAAGGAAAGCTACTATGTTTTAGAGATGTTTCCATATCCCTCAGGGAATCTCCACATGGGTCATGTTAGGGTTTACTCTATAGGTGATGTAATTGCCCGTTTTAAGAATATGAAGGGTTATAATGTACTTCATCCTATGGGTTGGGATGCCTTCGGATTACCAGCTGAAAATGCAGCAATTAAACATGGTAATGTACATCCTGCTGAATGGACCTGGGCAAATATTGATAATATGAGAGAACAGATGAAGGCTTTAGGTTTAAGCTATGATTGGGATAGAGAGGTTACAACTGCTTATCCAGACTACTATAAGTGGACACAGTGGTTTTTTGTTCAGATGTACAAAAAAGGGCTGGCCTATAAGAATAAATCTGCTGTAAACTGGTGTCCAGGTTGTGAAACAGTGCTGGCTAATGAGCAGGTAGTTAATAATCAGTGTGAGCGTTGTGATAGTGAAGTAGATAAAAAAGAGCTTGAACAATGGTTTTTTAAGATTACAGATTATGCTGACCGTCTAATTGATGATCATGAACTCCTGGAAAATTGGCCGGAAAAGGTTAAGACAATGCAGAGAAACTGGATAGGGCGTAGTGAGGGAATGCAGATTAAATTTCCTGTAAAGGGAGTTGACCAGGAATTAGAGGTCTTCACTACTAGACCTGATACTATTTATGGTGCTACTTATATGGTTCTGGCACCAGAGCACCCATTAGTCAAGGAATTGATAGATGGTACTGATAAAGAAGAAGAGGTAAATGAGTTTATAAATAAAGTTAAAAAACAGAAAGAGATGGAAAGAACATCTCCAGAGTCTGAGAAAGATGGTGTCTTTACTGGGGGATATGCTATTAATCCTATGACAGGTAAGGAAATACCTATTATGATTGCAAATTATGTCTTGATGGGATATGGTACAGGGGCAATAATGGCAGTACCTGCACATGATCAACGAGACCTTGATTTTGCAATAAAATATGATCTGCCTGTAACAGTAGTTATCCAACCTGATGATAAAGAAGAATTACTAAGTTCAGAGGAATTAGCAGGTGAAGCCTATACTGGTGGAGGTCATTTAGTGAATTCCGCTGACTTCGATGGTCTATCTGTAGAAGAGGCCTTTGATAAGATGGCTGCAGAGATGGAGAAGAAGGATATAGGAAATGTTGAGGTTAATTACCGCTTACGTGATTGGTTGATCTCCAGACAGCGCTATTGGGGTACACCAATACCTATAGTATATTGTGAGTCATGTGGTCCTGTAGCAGTACCAGAAGATCAACTACCTGTTGAACTGCCTCATGATGTAGAATTTAGCCCTACTGGTGAATCACCTTTGAAAAATGTAGAAGACTTTGTAAATACAGAATGCCCAGAATGTGGAGGGAAGGCTAAAAGGGAAATTGATACAATGGATACCTTTGTAGATTCATCCTGGTATTTCTTACGCTATATAGACCCACATAATGAAGATATGCCTTTTTCTAAGGAAATGGCGAAAAAGTGGTTCCCTGTTAGTCAATATATTGGCGGTGTGGAACATGCTATATTGCATCTACTATATGCCCGTTTCTTTACTAAGGTAATATCTGATCTTGGTTTAACTGATGAAGTAGAGCCTTTTGGTAATTGGCTTGCTCAGGGAATGGTTCTTAAAGATGGTACAAAGATGTCAAAATCCAAGGGGAATGTTGTTGACCCCAAGGAGATACTTGCTAAATATGGGGCTGATACAGCCAGATTGTTTATTCTATTTGCTTCACCACCAGAGAAAGACCTGGAATGGAGTGAGGCTGGTGTTGAAGGCTCAGAAAGATTCCTTAACAGAGTATGGCGTTTAGTTTCTGAACACATTAAAGAACTTAAGAATGTGGATTTGGCAACAACAGATAATACTTCTGTGGATGTTAAATCATTCAATAAAGATGAGAAAGAGCTATATCGGCAACTCCATGTAACAATAAAAAGGGTTTCAGAAGATATTGATGAAAGATTAAACTTTAATACAGCTATTAGTGCAATAATGGAGCTAACAAATGCCGCATATCAATATTTAAATAATCTAGATACAGATGATATAAATTATCCACTATTAAAATTAGTAATAGATAAACTACTTGTACTATTATCACCATTTGCCCCACATATGACTGCAGAGCTATGGGTAGAGCTAGGTAATGAAGGCTTTGTATATGAGCAACCATGGCCAGAGTATCAGGAATCAGCTATGAAGAAAGATGAAGTCACTATAGTAGTTCAGATAAATGGTAAGGTAAGAGATAAAGTAGAAGTAGATGCCGAGATCTCTGAAGAAGAATTAAAAGAGATTGTATTATCACAGGATAAAGTTCGGGATTACACAATAGAGAAAGATATTATTAAGGTTATCGTGATTCCTAAAAGGTTAGTTAATATTGTGGTAAAATAACAAATTTAAACCTCTACTATTATAAGTGGTAAGTAAACCATAGCCCTCCCTTGTATATCTCTGTTTTAATAGGCAGTTTTTTGGGAGGGTTATTTTACAATAAATTATTCAAACTTCACAGATAAATTTTATGCATAAAGCCTGGTTAACCATTACTTCATGCACGGAAAAAAGCTAATTCCCAGCTCCTCTTCCAGGCTATGAATAACAAAATAAACTTACTTCGCTACGCTACGTTCAAACAGGATTTTGTTAACCATTCATAGCCTTCCATACGGGGCTGGAGCTTTTTTAACGCTTATTCAGCAAATGGCTAACCAGGAAAATTTAAGTATAATTAAAGAAAGTGTGAGATTGAGTAAATCATAAAAATCTATACAGCTAAGTATCTTACAGAGGAAAAGAGGTTATTGATATTGCGTATTTTACTTGTAGGGGTTTCATGTGTTGGGAAAAGCACTATAGGCAAGCTTATAGCAGAAAAACTAGGATATAAATTTTTTGACTTTGATTTTGAAGTTGAAGAAAGAATGGGTGAACATATTTCTTCGATAAAAAACAGAACATTAGCATTTATTAACGAACATAGTTATAGAGAAGAAGTAAAGCATATTTTAAGGGATATTTTGATGGATAATAAAGATAATATTGTTATAGCCATGCCACCAAGTGGTTTGTTTGGTAGTTACAATACGATAATTAAGAAACATCCTGATGTATTGACAATAGCATTACATGATGATGCAAAAAATATTGTTGAACGACTTATATTTTTTGAAGATGATTCGCAACCGATTTATAATGTAGTAAATGAAAAAAATAAGCAAAGGTATTATCGGGAAGTTAAAAAGGACATAACTTACTTTGGTAGAACTTATAAAAAAGCAAAGATACAATTCAATATTGACGGTATGGATGCAAATAACAGTATGGAAGCTTTGATTCAGCACTTAGAGCAATATACACGTCAATGATTACACCTAAATAGTAGATATGGATGAGGCTTGTTAAAGAGTCTAGATGATTATCCCGATGTTTTAGTTGGCTGGGATATGTAAGAAAATATAGGCGCCGTGGGACGCTCTACAAGTGTTATGGATGTTTTAGAGGATTAATTTGATTAAAACTTTAATTTTTTACTTGACAATGAGAATGATTTTCAATATAATATAGTTGCAGAGTGAGTAAAAACTAATCTGTCTTAAATTTTGTAGTCAATTGAGAATGGATTTCAATTACATAAACTAGATTTAGCTACATTCATTAAAAAAGAAGACAAAGTAAAAGATATAAAATCCAATGTAAATTAAAATACTATTTAGAGAGGGGTTATGCAATGACATTAGCAGATATTAAAAAAGGTGAAAGATTTAATATAACTCAAATTAGTGATGAGAAGATAAGGGCACAGGCATTAAGGTTTGGTATTTCAGAGGGTGCTAATCTTTCTTGTGAAGAAAAGATTCCTGGGGGTCCAGTGATTATAAAAAGACGTTTTCAAGAGATTGCAATAGGTAGAAATCTAGCAAATAATATACTAATAGAATTGGGGGCATAAGATGGATTGCTGTGATATAAGTCATCAAATAAACATACCAGAAGGCAGTGAAACAATTGTACTAGTTGGGAATCCTAATGTTGGTAAATCAATATTTTTTAATTCCTTTACAGGAATTTATGTAGCTGTATCCAACTACCCTGGTACTACACTAGATATTAGTTCTGGTATGTATTATCCAGATAAAGCAAGTAAAGATAATCATAGACAAGATAGAAAAGACAAACGTAGAAATAACAGAAACAATCATAGAAATAATAATGAAAATAGTAAAGATAATGGAACTAATAATGGCTATGTAGTAATTGATACACCTGGGGTATATGGTGTTTCCTCATTTAATGATGAAGAGATAGTAGCTAGGGATGTTATCTTATCAGCTGACATAGTTGTAAATGTTGTTGATGCAGTACATCTAGAAAGGGACCTATTTCTCACACAACAAATAATTGATATGGGTATCCCAGTAGTTGTTGCTTTAAATATGATGGATGAAGCAGAGAGAAATGGTTTGAAAATAGACATAGATGCATTGAGTGCTGAATTGGGAGTACCTGTAATCAGTACTACTGCTATTAAGAATAAGGGAATAGATCAGGTTAAAGATGCGGTTGATAAAGCCACAGTAGGTAACTCTATCTTTAAAGATGACATTCTAAAGGGTAAATTAGACTCCTTAATTAAAGAGACTGGCAATAGTGCTGATTCTTTATTAATCCTGGAAGGAGACCCTCATGTTACTTCTAAACATAATGCTGAGCCTATCTCATTAAGAGAAGACGTATATAAGTTACGAAGAGATAGAATTAATCAGATTGTGGATAATGTCGTAAGTGAAGGTACTAGTGGTGGTAATTTCAATATCACTCTTGGACGATGGTTGTTAAAACCTATTGTAGGTGTTCCCATGTTGTTGTTTACATTGTACTTACTATATCAACTTGTAGGTGTGTTTATTGCTCAGACTGTAGTTGGTATTACAGAAGAAACAATTTTCTTGGAAATTTATGAGCCATTTATCAGAAATATAGTTACAAATTTTGTATCACTTGAGTCATTTATAGGTAAGCTCCTAATCGGTGAGTTCGGTGTCTTAACAATGACTATGACTTACACATTTGGATTATTATTACCACTTGTTGCTGGCTTTTATTTCTTCCTATCAATACTGGAAGACTCAGGATATATGCCTAGAATTGCAGCATTAGTCGATAGGCTATTAACCTTTATAGGCTTAAATGGTAGGGCAATTATCCCTATGTTATTAGGCTTTGGTTGTGTTACTATGGCTACAATTACTACAAGGTTATTAGGCTCTAAAAGGGAACGAACAATAGCAATCTTTTTACTTGGTTTAGCAATACCCTGTTCGGCACAATTAGGTGTTATTGCAGGATTGATTGCACCATTAGGTGCTAAGTATTTCATTATATATATAGCAACATTGTTTATTGTTTACGTCCTTGCAGGTACATTTTTAAATAAGGTACTTCCGGGAGAATCTACAGATTTATTAATAGATTTACCCCCATTAAGACTACCAAGAATTAAGAATGTATTACAGAAGACATATATAAAATCAGTATCATTTATTAAAGAAGCAGGACCTATCTTTGCTATTGGTGCGGTGGTTATTACTGTAATGAATGAGACTGGTATGCTAACAGCTATACAGAATGCCGTAACACCTATAACAGTAGGTTGGCTACAATTACCTAAAGAAACCTCTACAGCCTTTATAATGGGTATTGTAAGAAGGGACTTTGGTGCAGCTGGTTTGAACTCTTTATCATTGACAGCAGCACAGACAACTGTTTCACTGATAGTAATCACACTATTTGTTCCTTGTATCGCAGCAATGATGACTATGATCAGGGAAAGCAACTGGAAACAAGCTCTGGCTATATGGTTTGGTAGTTGGTTGACAGCATTTGGTGTTGGAGGTATCCTAGCATATTTATTGTAATTAATAGGATACTGATATATAAAAACAAATGATTAAATAGTATTAAGTTATCATTTACTTAAAAAAATTAGAAGGTGAAAATATGGATTGTACTGATAATGGAGTACGTATCTGTCCACAATGTAATTATAAGATTGAAGATGAACATGCCATTAGATGTCCCAGGTGTTATAAGATATTACTCTTAAAATGCTCAGAATGTAAGAAATGTAATTTTGGATAGAATAAAGATAATAGAATGAATAGCTGGGGGTACCCCCCATATAACCCTCAGCTAAAAAATACATAGTTAATATATTAAAGTAGTCCTCTTATTAGGGCTATTTTTTTATTTGCTTATTTCCATTTTTTTGCAGGATAATATTACTTTTTGGTGAATTTTAGTATTAATGAGTTGGTTAGAGGAATTTATTGGTTTGGAGTTACCTTAGATAGGTGAAAAACCACGCTAAAGTTTATTAAAAAAAGGGAGGTTTTAAAGATATGATAAATAAATTTAAATCTATAAAAAATCTAGCTGTCTTTAAAGAATTTGATTGGAACTCTTCTGTAAAAGCCAGAAATGGAGTTGTTCGAAGCCTTAAAAAAATTAATATCTTATATGGGCATAATTATTCTGGGAAAACGACACTTTCACGTATTGTAAGAGCATTAGAAACAGGTGTAATTTCCGATAAATATGAAAACCCAGATTTTATAGTAGAATTGGACGATAATAGTGATATAACACCTTTAAATTTAACTTCTCATGGTAAAAAGGTTAGAGTTTTTAATGATGATTTTATTCGAGAAAATTTAAGATTTATATTTAATCCTGATGAAGATATAGAATCATTCGCCATCTTAGGTAGTGATAACAATATTATTGAGGCAGAAATAGAAACAATGCAAAAAGAATTAGGATGTACTGAAGAGGGAAAAGAGAGCGGGTTATATGAAGATCTAAAAGACGCATTGAATTTTGCTGATCAAGAGAATAAAAAATATGAGAAAGCGAAAAAAGAATTGGATGAAAAATTAAAGAAAAAAGCGTTAGATAGAGACATTGGAATAAAATATAACTCAGACAGATTTGGAGATCAAAATTATACAACTAAAAAACTAGAAAAAGATATTCAAACAATTTTGGAAAATAATTATCAACCTCCTATAAATGATAAAATTAAAGAATTGGACAAACTTTTGTTGGAAAATCCTAAATCTCCTATTTCTAGTATTACTATGCCCACATTTTCATTCGTCTCATTATCAGAAAAAGCAAAAT
Organism: Halanaerobiales bacterium; assembly: GCA_016278415.1. The sequence continues at coordinate 5,166 of JADQBV010000434.1, read as the reverse complement.
TATTAGTTGAAAAGAAAATATCTGAATCAGATAAAATCGAAGAATTGATTAAAGATGCCGTTTTAAATCGTTGGGTTAGTGAAGGGCGCAAACATCATAAATCAAGTGATAAATGTGCTTTTTGCGGTAATACAATTACTCAAGGTCGCTGGGAAAAATTGGAAAAACACTTTGATAAGGAATCAGAGAAACTTGAGAAAGGTATAGATGATTTAATTAATTTAATAGAAAACGAGAAAACAATAATTGAAACAGGATTTAATCCTTTAAAAGATCAGTTTTATTCTGAATTTTACTCAAAATTTGATGTTCTTGTTGAAGAATATGAGGAGATAGGAAAAGAATATATTGATAATTTGAATAATATTACCAATAAACTGATAAAAAGAAAGAATGCTATTATTAATACATTCCCATATAATGAGTATGATGATTATTCTAAGGATTTAAAAATGGTATTTGATAATTATGAGATATTGCGAAAAGAATCTAATAATTATACAAATATATTAAACACAAAACAAGAGAAAGCAAAAAAAAGCCTTAGATTAAAAGAGGTTTACGATTTCGTTTCAACTATTAATTACATAAATGAAGTAAATAATATTAAAAATTTAAAAAACCAAACAGAGGAAAAGGTGAAAATTAAAGAGCAGTTAATTGCTCAAATAAAAAATAAAGAAAGTTTAATAGAATCAAAAAAACGCCTATTGAATGATGAGGAAGAGGGTGCAAAAAATGTTAATAAATATCTAAATGATTATTTTGGTCATAAATTTTTATCTTTACAAGCAATTGAAAAAGAAATTGATGATCCAGAAAATAATAAAGTGATTAGGTTTGAGGTTAAGCGAGACGGGAAAAAAGCACATCATTTAAGTGAAGGGGAATGCAGTTTAATCTCATTTTGCTATTTTATTGCCAAACTTGAAGATATAAATACAAAAGGGCAAAAACCTATTATTTGGATTGATGACCCAATTTCTAGCTTGGATGGAAATCATATTTTTTTCTTATATAGTCTCATTAAATCAGAAATAGTTGACAAAAATATATTTGAGCAGCTTTTTGTTTCAACACATAATTTGAACTTTCTAAAATATCTTAGAAGATTAAGTGGCGGTTTTATAGAAAATGGTAGGTATAAGAGTTACGAAAAATTATATCTTATGATTTTTAGGGAAGATAAAAATTCAAAAATACTAGACATGCCAAAATACTTAAAAGAATATGCTACTGAATTCAATTATTTGTTTAAACAGATCTATAAATGTTCAGTTATTACTGAAGTAACAGATAAAAATTATACAACATTTTATAATTTTGGAAACAACGCTAGAAAATTTTTGGAAATATACCTGTATTATAAGTATCCAGATGAGACAAAAAATATAGAAAAACTAAAGAAGTTCTTTGGAAATGAACAAATTCCAACAATACTTACTGATAGAATTAACAATGAATATTCTCATTTAAGTGCGGGACTCGAGAGAGGAGCTATCCCTGTTGATGCTCCAGAAATGAAATTGGCTGCAAAGTTAATAATTCAAAGAATTGAAATATTGGATATTGAGCAATATAATTCATTAATGAATACTATTAATTAACATAATAACATTTGAATCTAATAAATACCTATCTCGAAAATCTCATGATTTAGCCCTTAATCTAAAAGATAATAAAATAGACGCATGGTACATCAGATAACAATATATTTAGGTTCTGTGGAAGCCTCCATTAATGCCGATAATCTAGCAAGGTGAAAGTCCTTGTATCATAAGTGGACCGAGATGATTAGTATATCCAACCTATGGTGAGGTAACGAACCGTAATGATGCCTGGAAGTAAAAGTCGTGGTAACCTATTCCACTCAGAGAGGATAAAGGGTCAGAACAGTCGTACGGCGAGCAAACCTGGGGGTTTGAAGGATGGAAACGAATACTGCAGTTACAAAATGAAATACCCTTCTGAAACTGTTGAAGGGATAGTTGCTTAGCGTCGACCCAGTGCGGAATTGGGGAAGATCAAACTTATCAGGAAAAAACGTTAAAATGCACTGATAAGGCAGCTGAGGTATGGGTTCTTACACCTAGGGAAAGATTATCGGAGTAACGACGGAAAAATCCTACTTTCTTTTGGGAATAACCAATAAAGATTGTACTTATAATTATAGAACCTAAAGGATAGAGGATTTCCGCTTGAACTTATAGTAGCTATGTAACGTAATGCAAGACATTACTCTAGGAGAGGTAGCAGCTAGAAAGAACAAAGGGGATCTAGTTAGATGACGGGCATTTAAAGGAAACACTGTCTTGATATAGTACTGGGATAGAAGTGTCAACCTATAATTAAACTGGATAATTAATGGGTGTATATAGGTGAATACTTAAGCCTAGAATTATGCAGGGTTATAGGGAAAAGTTCTTACTGCCAACCGGATTCGGGAAAACCGAACGTCCGGGAGAGGGGGTTCTGGGAAACGTGGCTAGAGAGGATAATATTACAACAAAGTCTACGCAAATTAACCCGATGGTAAGGTCGCAATAAAGTACCGGTAGTCAAGGTTTATTTTCCTATCACGCTGTTATTGAACAAAGTGAAAACTGTTAAAAGATTGAGTAGTATTAAACACTCAGCAAGCGCGCCTAGTTTCTGCCCGACAAACTCGGATGCGTTATATGACATACTAAGTATAATCTAAGAGGAGAGGATTAAGACTATGGTACATAATCATGAAGAACAGGTAATTAATATGCAAAAAGAGGAGGATTTAAAATTAAATGAAGCGAATAATATTGTAGCTACAATGCCAAAAGAATTACTAAAATCATTATTTTATGTTTTGACCGGCAAACCTGATAGTATGACAAAGAAATTTTCAGGATATGTTACTATTGATAAAGAAGCTTTAGTTGATTTAAATTCTCAATTTAGAGAGAAATTAAAGCAATATCCAATTGACGGAATTACTACTACTGTAACAATTAACTATGAAAACCATGAAACTAAAGACTTTGGCTCATGGCAAGAATTCAACACACACAGATGGACAGGCCCAGAAGTTACTGATTCAATTATTATTAAATGGGATTTTTTGGCTAGATTGCCTGAGTATCCTGTAGCACAGCGACATACAAGTATGGTTAGAATATCAAATGGTATAGGAATAACTGAATTAATGCAAGCAATATCTTCTGGGGATATTGCTGAAATGAGTAAGTTAGAGAATAATTTAGCACCTATTTTTTGTCGCGTTGATTTTATCAATGCAATGATGAGTTCTGAAATATTGAATTTAGTTGAGAAATGGCATAAGGCATTAAAAAGGCCTGAGAATAAAAGTAGTTTGCTGAATAAAATTAAAAAATATGCGAATGAAATTGCTAATTCAATAAGATATTCTGTACCAATGTTTTTAATTGTATTAATGTTTGGTTTTGGAGAGCTAATATCTAGCCAAGTTCAGACTAATGAATATATAACGATTGTTGAATTAAAGTATATGATTTATTGGTTGGCTGTGACTGGAATAGTATTCTATATTGCAAATAAAGTTGCACATATATTTGCTAAGAAAACATATATGTCTTTAACAAAATATGGTGAGTTTCATGTTTTTAATATGACTAATGGAGATATAAATGAACAAAATAAAATGGTTGAAAATAACAAATCATATATTACCTCATTTATAATAAATTTTATTATTCCTTTAATAATTAACATTGTATCTGGAATAATCACTTATAATATATTTAATTGAAAAAAGTCTTTGTGTCCGTACGTTAACATGAGATTACAGTTCCGCTATCGTTGCACCCAAATTCAGGGGCCTAAGATGCTTGGTACGTTGATAAAATATTACAAATAAAAATTTTCTAACTCTTATCCATAATATCTTGATTGATCCCTATGTATCTTAAGGTAACACTTGGTGCACAGTGATTAAATATCTCTTTTAGTAGGGCTACATCTTTGTGAGCCTAGTAATGGCAATAACTCAAAGGTTTTCTAAGGCTATGTGTACCTATTGACTCCAAACCTATAGTTCTAGCTGCTTTGTTTAATACTCTATATGCCTGCAATCTGCTTAGGGGTAAGAAAATACACTTAATTGAGGCAAAAAGAAGTCTAGGTCGTAATGTTGTTGGACATGTATATGTGGGAAAATAGCTTGTAGAAAAAGATTTTGAACCTGATGAAATGATTTCTGTAGTTTTATGTTCTAATTCACATCCTGATATTGAAAAACATTGTATTTTAAAAGATATTAAAATTACATTTAGGACATTTGTCCTCCTATATACAGGATACTATTTATCAGTTTGAGCATAAGCATGGGGTTGTTCAGAAGATAGATAAGGATCCAAGTCAGTTGGCTAAGGCATTAGAAACAGGTGCTAAGGTTATTATAACTACCCTTCATAAGTTCCCCCATGTTATAAAGAAAGTAGGTTCATTACCAGAGAGGAATTATGCTGTTATTATAGATGAAGGTCATAGGTCTCAGAGTGGGGAATTGGCTAGTTCTTTAAAAGGTGTATTAGCAAATACTGATTATGAAGAGGATGCTGATACTTATAATTATGAAGATGAGATAGTCAGAACCTTAGATAAACAGGGTAGGCAGCCTAATTTAAGTTTCTTTGCTTTTACTGCTACTCCTAAGGCTAAAACCTTAGAGAGATTTGGGGTTATGGATGAAGACGGAAAGCCTCACCCCTTCCACCTATATTCTATGCGTCAAGCAATTGAAGAGGGCTTTATATTGGATGTATTAAAAAACTATACAACATATAAGACATATTACAAGGTGGCCAAGAAGATTGAAGATGACCCTGAAGTAGATAAAAAGAAGGGTACCAGGGCTATAGCCCGTTTTGTTTCATTACATCCTCATAATGTTGCTCAGAAGGCAGAAATTATGGTTGAACACTTCTATCGGGTTACCAGGGATAAGATTGGTGGGAAGGCAAAAGCCATGGTAGTAACATCCTCTAGATTACACGCTGTTCGTTATAAAAAAGCATTTGATAAGTATATCAGAGAAAATGGTTATCATGATATGGATACATTGGTTGCTTTTTCTGGAACTGTTAAAGAGAAGGATGTTGATAAAGAATATACTGAGGCAGGAATGAATGGTTTTTCACAGGATGAGCTCAG
>JADQBV010000115.1 GCA_016278415.1 Halanaerobiales bacterium | reverse complement strand
GTGATTCTGCTGCTGCTATGCGTTATACTGAAGCTAGAATGTCTAAAATTACTACAGAATTGTTGAGTGATATAAATAAGGATACTGTTGATTTTGTTCCTAATTTTGATGAATCTTTAGAAGAACCATCTGTATTACCTTCTAGATTGCCAAGCCTGTTATTAAATGGTACATCAGGTATTGCTGTTGGAATGGCTACTAGTATTCCTCCACATAACTTAGGAGAGGTAATTGATGCTGTTAATGCCCTGATAGATAATCCAGATATGGATTTAGTTGATTTAATGAAAATAATTACTGGTCCAGATTTTCCAACTGGTGGCCTTATTATGGGTAGAAATAGTATTTATAAAGCTTATAAAACAGGTCGTAGTAAATTAACTGTAAGGGCTAGAACTACAATAGAAAATTTTGAAAATGGAAAATCAAAAATAATTGTAGATGAAATTCCTTACCAGGTAAATAAAGCAAAGTTAATTACTAAGATAGCAGATTTAGTTAGAGATGATAAAATTACAGGTATTAGTGACCTTCGTGATGAATCTGATCGTAATGGTATGCGTATTATGATAGAATTAAAAAGCGGTGAAGTCCCTGAAATTATCTTAAATCAACTTTTTAAATATACCAGGCTACAGACAACATTTAGTGTTATTATGTTAGCTCTTGTTGATGGGATGCCTAAAGTACTTAACTTGAAAGAAATGTTAAATCACTATATAGAACATCAAAAAGATGTAGTTACACGTAGGACAAAATATGACTTAAATAAAGCTGAAACAAGGGCACATTTACTTGAAGGTTATAAAATTGCTTTAGCCAATATTGATGAAATAGTAGAATTGATCAAAAATGCCCCTGATGTAGATACTGCCAGGGAAGGTTTAATTAGTAATTATAGTCTTAGTGAAGAACAGGCTAATGCTATTTTAAGAATGAGGTTGCAGAGTTTAACAGGATTGGAAAGGGACAAAATTGAGGCAGAATATCAAGATTTATTAAAAACCATAGCTTATTTAAGGTCTATATTAGAAAATGAAGAAAAATTACTTAGTATTATAAAAGAAGAAATTAAAGAATTAAGGGAAAAGTATAAGGATGAACGAAGGACAGGTATTAGAGATCAGGCTGTAGATCTTGATATTGAAGATTTAATAGCAGAGGAACAAATGGTTATTACTTTAACCCATCAGGGCTATATTAAACGTATGCATCTTGATACATATAGAAGTCAACGTAGAGGTGGTAAGGGTATTATAGGTTTAAACACCAAGGATGAGGATTTTGTTGAAGATATATTCATAACATCAACACATCATCATTTCTTATTCTTTACTAATAAGGGTAAAGTATATAGGTTGAAGGTATTTGAAATACCTGAGGCTGGACGACAGGCTCGAGGTACAGCTATAGTTAATTTACTTGAATTAGAAAGTGATGAAAGGGTTAATACTGTTATACCTATTCGGGAATTTGATGACAAGAGATACTTAATTATGGTTACGAAAAATGGTTTAGTTAAAAAGACACCACTTATTGAGTATGAATCATATTATACAGGTTTAATTGGTATTAACTTGAGGGAAGGCGATGAATTAATAAACGTTAAGTACACTGATGGGGAACAAAATATTATAGTTGCTACTCATCAAGGTAAGGCAATTCATTTTGCTGAAAAAGATGTTAGAACAACTGGTAGGGTTTCAATAGGGGTTAAGGGTATTAATTTAAACAAAGATGATTTTGTTATAGGCATGGGAGTAGATAGTGAGGGTGATGATTTACTAATCATAACAGAGAATGGTTATGGAAAAAGAACATCTCTTGAGGAATATAGAATACAGAGTAGAGGTGGAAAAGGCTTAATTACTGTTAATATAACAGAAAAGAATGGTAAGCCTGCTGGAGTTAAGGTTGTAAATAATAAGCATGAATTAATGATTATTACCAGTGAAGGAATTGTAATTAGGACTGAAGTAAATCAAATATCACAAACTGGAAGAAATACTCAAGGTGTTAAAGTTATTAGAATTGATGAAGGAGACAAAGTTGTTTCTCTAGCAAAATTAACTCCTGAAGTAGAAGAAGAGGAATTAGATGAACAACAAAATATTATAGATATAGATGGAGATGTACAAGAAAGTAATGGAGAGTCAATAGATGCTGAAAATATTGAAGATGATGATATTGAAGATATTGAATCAGAAAATGAATTTTATGGGCAAAACTTTGCTGATAATGATGACGATAATAAATACTTCAATGAAAATGAAGACTTAAATGATTAATTTTAAATTAACTAAGTAAGTTGAGTGTACGTTAATAAGTTGTTTAAATTTAAGAATATAAGATTATTAAAGCAGGGTAATTAAAGTACCCTGCTTTAACCTTTAATTAAAACATCTAAGAGAAATCCATATAAATCTATTTCTAATTCAGGTGGAGAGGTTCACTCCATTTTTTCAATGTATTTATCCAACTCCTCCCACCGATACTTCATGGCTATTAAATTATATTTATCTATTAGCATTACTGGTGTCATTTTAACGGGTACACTATGTTCACCATTCTTAATACGTTGATCATAATACCAGGTTTCACCACGTACAACCATTATAGCTGCTTTAAAGGCTGATAATCCTAGTATATAAGGCATTTTATCTACATCTGCATCATGCTCCCCTTTAGCAATTGCAATACTAGCTTCCTTACTGGCATCTGCACCTACAGTAATTATCTTATCAGTCATATTTTTTTCCTTTAATACTTTTACAGCTGCCATAGCCATGTTACTATTATTAGCCAATACTCCTTTGATATCAGGATGTTTTTCTAGTGCTGTTCTTACTGTCTCTTCAGCTAATTCTGGAGACCATGCCTTATGCCATTTTTCAACAACAATATTTATATTAGAATTATTTTTTAAAATTTGCTTATTACCTGCTGTTATTTCGTAAGCAACATTGTTTTCTTTATCACCTTTAAGTATGATTATTTTCCCCTGATGGTCGATTTGTTCTGCTAGATATTTAGCCTGTTCCTCGCCGACTCGAAAGCTATCTGCAGTAAGATATCCTGCTAATTTTACACCTTCCACAATCCTATCTAAAGCTATCACAGGAAGACCAGTTTTAATAATCTTTTCCGCTAATTTTGATGCTTCTTCAGATTTTACTGGGTTGATAATAATAATATCAACGTTCTCTTTTAGTAAAGACTCTACATCTTTTTTTTGTTTTTCTGCGTCATCACTTGCATTTAACCAAATAACTTCTGCATTATCTTTGTCCTTTATATCAAACATTGCTTCCTTCATTAAAGGAAAGACATCTTCTTTCATACTGGCTACACTTACACCTATTGTTTTTTTAGGTGGAATTTGACTAACCTTTTCTTCTGACTGACAGCCTGCTAATAGAAATATCAGTATTATTATTAAGATAAAAAATTTAATTTTTTGTTTTTTTTCTTTCATTTAAATGTAATCCTCCTATATCCTTATTATTTAAAGAACTTTAATGTAATATTCTTTTTTTATTGAAGTGATTAATATTTCTAAGTATTATTATTAGGTAAACTTTAAAGTAAGTTTAATTTAATCCCATAGCAATTATCCTCTTTGAGTGACCGCATTACATATATTAGATTACTAATGGAAAAGTGCCAGTCTCAAGATATATTTTTATTTTAGGATAAATCTTTGCTATTTTAGTAATAATAATACTGAAGAATTGGTACATACTCTGTTATTGAGGTGTTAAATAGATGAGAAAAAAGAATATAAGGGATAGAATAAAGGAAATTATAAGTAGTGGTTCAGATAATCCAGGTAAAAAGACTCAAGAAAAAAAGTTAACTAAAAGCCTTAAAAAAAACCTTAAACTTATGGAAGATATAATTGGTTTTAGTGATGATGTAGTTGTTAGGAATTTTACATTAGGAAATAAATTAGATATAAAAGCAGCCTTAATTTTTATAGATGGACTTATTGATAAACAGCTTATTAATGAGAGTATTTTAAAACCGTTATTGATTGAGGAATTTTCTACAGAAGATACTAAAGAACTTGCTGTTAATGATATTATAAATTTTATTGAAGAAAATACTATGACTATCAATGAACTGCAGGTAGTTGATAAACTTGAAGAAGCTATTCAGGGACCTTTAAATGGAGATAGTATATTACTAATAGATGGTTATGATCAGGTATTTGTTTTAAATAGTAAAGGGTGGCAAATAAGAGGAATATCAGAGCCACAAACAGAAGCTATTATCAGGGGACCTCGCGATGGTTTTGTAGAAACTTTAAGGGTAAATACAGCATTAATTAGAAGAAGGATTAAACATCCAGCATTAAGAATAAAAAGTATAAATGTTGGTAAATATTCTAAGACAGATGTTGCTGTCTGTTATATAGAAGGGTTAACTAATAAACAATTAGTAGAAGAGGTAAAAGAAAGAATTAATAATATTAATATTGACAATGTACTGGAGTCTGGATTTATTGAACAATTAATAGAAGATAGTCATATTTCTCCTTTCCCACAGATATTATCGACTGAAAGACCTGATAGAGTAGTTGCTAATATGTTGGAAGGACGTATTGCTATTGTAACAGATGGTACACCTTTTGTCTTAGTTGCTCCAGTTACCTTTTCAGTTTTTTTACAATCCCCAGAGGATTATTATGATAGATTTATAATTGGTTCTTTTTTACGCCTTTTGAGATTTGTTGCAATAGTAATTGCTTTAACCCTACCATCTCTTTATATTTCAGTAATTGCCTTTCACCCGGAAATGATACCAACTCAACTGGCTTTATCCTTTGCTGGTGGAAGGGCGGCTGTTCCATTTCCTTCATATATGGAGGCTTTTGTAATGACAGGTTTAATGGAACTTTTAAGAGAGGCAAGTATACGACTCCCGAATCCTATTGGTCCTACAATCGGTATAGTAGGGGCTTTAATCATAGGTGATGCAGCAGTTAGTGCTAGTATTGTTAGCCCTTTTATGGTTATTATTGTTGCAACTACTACTATTGCATCATTTGCAATTCCTGATTATAGTGCTGCTATTGCTTTAAGGTTAGCAAAATTTCCTTTAATGATCTTTTCAACAATTTTTGGACTTTATGGATTGGTGTTGGGCATAATTGCATTATCTATTCATTTAGTAAGTTTAAAGTCTTTTGGTATTCCCTATATGACTCCTATGGCTCCTTCGCGCATTAATGACCTTAAAGACGCCTTATTTCGAGCTCCAATATGGAGTTTAGTAACAAGACCACAGTATATGAGAACAAAGAATAAACAGAGGTTCAGCAGCAAAGGGGATGATGACGGGAATGAAAGAACACGGTAAATTAACAGAGCGGCAATTTGCAGGGATCATTGCAAATACCTTAATAGGAGCAGGCAGTCTTGTACTGCCTAGAACGATAACTGCCACTGCTGGAACAGGTGCCTGGATAGCTGTCCTTATTGGTGGTTTTTTATCACTTATTGTAATGTTGATAATAATTAGATTAGGACTACGTTTTCCAGAAGAGACAATGATGGAATATGGTACACATATTACAAATAAATGGATAGGTAAAGGAATAGGATTTATATTTTGTACTTATTGGCTAATATTAGCAGCTTTAGTTATTCGTGTTTTTTCTTCCATGTTGGTATCTGCAGTAATGATTGAAACACCAATAGAGGTAATTATTATAGCTATGTTGTTAACAGTAGTATATTTTATTAGACATGATATACAGGTTATTGGTAGAGTTAATGAATTATACTTTATATTTATTATTATACCTATATTATTTGGTATTTTGTTATCTATAAGAGAGGTTAATCCTATAAGATTACTGCCCTTAACAGGGGGAAAAGGCTTTTATTCTATACTGACTGCTGGAATTGGTAGTTTTTTTTCATTTTTAGGTTTTGAAATAATTGTTATGTTAATACCTTCTATTACTACTCAGAAATTAACATATAATTATAGTATTAAAGGTTTATTATCCCCGCTAGTAGTATATATGACTATAGTATTATTAGCAGTAGGCATTTTTGGTATAGAGGAATTACAAAATTTAACCTGGCCTACTCTAGAGTTAATAAAAGTTACTCCTTTCCCAGGTTTAATATTAGAAAGATTGGAAGTAGTTTTCATATCTTTCTGGGTAGTTGCTATATTCACTACTTCGGGGAATTTATTATACATATCTATTCTTGGATTTAGTCAGGTACTTCAAATTGAAGAACATAAGACACTAATTTTCCCTCTATTACCATTAGTATTTTTCCTCTCTATGTTACCCAAAAATATATATAAAGTTTTTGATATGATGGATATTTTAAGTAAACTAGGAGGATTACTGGTTTGTTCTATTCCCATTACATATTATCTTATTTCAGTAATTTGGGATAAAAAAGGGGATGAGCGTAGTTGAATTACATAAAATATTTCAAATTAATAATAATAATTTTTTTAATATCAGTTATGACAACAGGGTGTTGGGATTTAAATGATATTGATCAAAGGGCAATTATAATAGCAATTGGTGTAGATTTTGCTGAAACCCCTGAAGGAAGTAATTATGAGCATTCTGAACAAATAAAATTAACTGCACAAATAGCTATACCTCAAAAACTTGGTGGAGGAGCAGGTCAACCCCCTGCAATGGGTGAGGAAAGTGTTTGGAATGTAACAGCAGTTGGTCGTAATATTAGTATGGCAATTATGCAATTAAAAGAAAAACTACAACACGAAATATTTCTTGGACATGTTAGGGCAATTGTTTTTAGTGAAGACGTAGCTAAAGAAGGAATTCTAAGATATTTGAATTATTTTAGGAACAATCCAGAGTTTAGAAGGTTAAGCTATATTCTAGTTTCTGAAGATAAGGCTGAAGATATTCTAGGAACATATCCAAAAACAGCTACTATTCAGGGAGTTTATTTAATGAATATGGTTGAAACTGCAGTTAGAAAAGGAACTATGCCAGATATTCCCTTCGTTGAATTTGTTATAAGATTAGTAGATAAGGGTATAGACCCTAGTGCTATAATGATTAATAGCTATGAGGGTAAAATTAAGTTTAGTGGATTGGCTGTTTTTAAAGGAGAAAGAATGGTAGGTAAATTGAGTATAGAAGAGGGTTGGAATTTTATTCAATTAGCTGAAAAGAAGTTTGGTGGAGTAGAAGTGGTAAGGGATGTTAAAGATGAGTTAGGTCGTGTCACAATATTATTTTCAGGTATTGAGAGTAATTTGAGACCAATGCTAACTGAAGATGATACCTATCTATTTAAGGTGGATTTAGATTTTGAAGGAAGGGCAATTTCTCAAGAAACCCCTACTGACTACTCCGATCCAATTTTATTTAATCAATTAGAAAAAAGGGTTAGTAATGAGATAAAAAGGGAATTAGAGGTTTTATTTTTTAAAATACAAAAAAAATATAATAGTGATATATTTGGTTTTGGAGAAATGGTCAGGGCTTATATGCCCAAAAAATGGAATAAAGTAGATAATTGGAGGGAAAAATTTAGAACAGCAAAGATTGAAATAACTATCAGGACCAAAATAAGAAGAATAGGTATGACTACTTTCAAACAATGAAGAATTTTTAAAAACAGATTAATGAATATAGATTTTAATAGTTACTTTAATCAATGTAAGTGATGAATAATATACGAGGTGGTAAAAAAAATGAAACGTAAGTGTTATAGAATTATTATTACATTAATATTATTGATTTTAATTATCGACGTAAGTAAAGCTGGACATTGGGATGTAGATGGATGGTCTTGGATAGAGAATAAAAACAAAAGTATATTATGGCAGAAAAGTGAAAATGAATTTATATCAGAAAATATAATAAATATAGCTGTTCCTATAGGTCGTGAACTGTTATGGGGATATACTCTAAAGTTTAATAATGAAATTTCTGGTTATAGATATAATAAATATGATTTAGGATTTTGGAAAATTATCTATAATGGTCTAGATAGTTCAGGTAATATATATTTAAAAATTATTCGAGAAAGAGATGGAATTGATAATACAAATATATTAAAAATTAAAGAAGAAATAAAGAGGGTTAGTTCTTTTAAGGGTACTGAGGAAAATCTTATTGAAATGAGATTAGAGTTATTTACGTCTTTATTAGAAAACTATTTAGAGAAAGAAGGGGAGACAATAGTTTTAGATTCTTCAAAAACAATTGTAATTAATGGTCTTAATGATATACCTCCTTTTAAAATAGAAACAAATGATAAACATTTAATGGTTAACGCCTCTGTAGTAAATTTAGAGTAAACCTCTTAGAAGCTAAAAAACGAGGCGACTATGTATCACTTTTACTATTATTAAAAGGATTGCTATTCCTATATTTATTATGCCAAAGAAAAAAGAAAATATATAGTCTTTATAATGCCCAAAGAGATAATTGTGATCTGTATCATAGAAAAATGATAAGAAACCAGAGGCGGCAAGTATTATAACTAAGTAAATAGAATAAACATCATGTATAATATAATCTAATATTTCAGTAAGGAAATCTACCATTCTAGAAATCATTCCCTTCAATATACCCAAGATAAAAAATATGCTTATATATGTGATTAAAAACTTTTAGACTTGCTCTTTTTACTCATTTCTCTTTATATTTAGGAATTCCTCTTTATATAAGTAAACTAACTGCTACGGATTTTTCCTAATAATAAAGTGTAGCAGAAAGTCCTATGATTTGTTGCCCAAATCACCTTATAACATGTAACAGACACCATAGCCTGCAGGTGGGTATTCCCACTTTATATTATCATATGGGCAACCCCAGGGGCAGGCACCACATTCTACACATCTTTCATAGGCTACTTTTATTTCTTGCTCTTCACCAGACCAGGAATATACACGAGATGGGCAATAATATGTACATGGTTTATTTTCACAATCGTCAAGACAGGTTTTATCATTTTTGATATAAATATGAGAAGTTTTTGCTACTTTTATAGTAACATCTTCAAGTGGATTTTTATTATTCTTATCAAAGGTAGTCATTAATATATCCTCCAACTTAATAAAGCATGATAGAAATCTTTGACGGTTTTAGTTAGTGGTTGTAATTTTCTTATTTCCTCTATCATTACTTCAAATTTTTCCATTTGAGTTAAGGTTCCTTCTGTAAAAAATTCATGAGAAATCTCATTTAATACTTGACTGATTAAAAAATCTGAGTCTGTGTTTTTTTTATAATAGTTTTTAGACTTTCTGTTTTCTTTTAAATTCTTAAGAAAGAAAGTAGTATTTAATTTTATTTGGTAAGTAGATAGTGTTTTTTTACTGAAATCACCTTTGGCCTTAGCAAGTACAGCCGTTTCAGCGGCGAACTTACCAGATAATAAGGCTATATCTGTACCATGGCGACCAGAGACTAACATCCCTGCATCACCAACTACCATTATTCCATCATCAAATAATTCTGGAATATTATCATAACCACCCTTTGCAATTATCTTTGACATATACTGAACGGTTTTACCTCCATCAATTAAACGTTTTATTTTGGGGTGTTCTTTTAGTCTAGTTATTAGTTGATAGGGGTTTGAACCATTTTTTATGATCTGGTTTAAATAGGCACCTACTGTTAGAGAAATAGTATCTTTGTTTACCCAAATTCCCCCTTTTCCAACTGCTCCAGCGGCTGGATATCCCACCATACCTATATTCATTCCTTCATCTTTTTCAAGATTAAATCTAGCATCAATTATTCCTTTTGGTAATGATATTATTTCTTTAACATAAAGTGCTAACATATCTGAATTAATCTTTTTTCTCATGCCAGCCTTTTTTACTAGATCTGCCATACCTCCTTCGGCAAGTATTACAACATCACTATAGAGTTTTGTACCATCACTAAGAATAACCCCTCCAACTTTTTTAGAAATAAGACCATCTTTTTCATATAATAAATCTTCCACTAATGTAGAGTTCATAAGGTGTGCACCTGATTCTTCTGCTACACCAGCAAGCCATCGATCAAAACGTGATCTAATTACCGTAAAAGTATTGTACGGTGGTTTAGCGAAATTATAACTAGTATATCCCATTTCTACAACAGAACTAGGTTCCATGAAATAAAGGACTTCTCTTGCTACATTTCTTTCAATGGGTGCATATTCCCAGAAGTTAGGAACAATTTTTGCTGTAGCAGCCCTATATATAGTACCACCAAACATATTTTTGCTGCCAGGGAATTCACCCCGCTCAATCAATGCTACAGAAAGATTATTTTCTGCACACAACTTTGCAGCAGACGATCCAGCTGGACCTGCACCTACGATTATTACATCATAACGATCATGTCCCATTTATATAATCAACTCCAAAAATTTTAGCCTTAATTATTATATAGTTTAAACTTATTGAGTTAATTTATACCTATAAATTAACTAGGATAAGATTATAGGGTTTGTTTATAATAATAAATAAAGATGATTTTATTATTAATCATATTTGGATTATATATAGAAAGGTATCTATTATGACAGATAAAAATATTTTGCTATATCTACAATGGCTTTATACTTTAGAGTTGGCTCAGGTAGACTTTTATCTTATTCAAGCTGAAAGAAGTGAAGACGAATACATATCACATATGTTACTACATCTTATTGATAGAGAAATAATACATGCTAAAAGGATAAAGAAGCATATTAATTTGTTTAAGGGGATACCTACAAAAATAGGAAGTTCATTATCTCAAATCAGTGGTTATTTATCGGAATTCACAGTGTTTTTTGGGACAGTGAATATGTTTTTATTAAACTATAATCTTGAAACACTAGCATTGCATGATTATGCTCGCTTTATAAGGAAGATTGATTCAAAAAATAGAATGAGAAAAGAACTAGTAGAAGATTTATTTCAAAATATGATGGATGAAGACCTGCATCGAAATTGGTTTATTAGTAAACGAGAGGCTTTAAAGGAGATTAAAGAGAAGTAGCAAACTTAAATATAGGGTTTTATAGATCTTGCCTTTGAGTAAACCTTAAACAATTACAACATATACCCTTATAATGTTATAAATTACGTAGTTTATAGTGATAAAATTATACAAAAATCAACTTCTTACTTTCAGTCAAAACTGGGAACACTTTTAATGTTCACTCAGTTAATATCTATGAATGCTAGTTTAATAAACTTATGAAATTATTCTTTTTTATGTAAGATAAAATTATAAAAAAATTTATAGGCTTGAATGATTATATGATAACAATTATAATTAAAAGAAGCAGTAAACTAGACATTTATTAGGATTCAAACTTAAATAAAAATGGGAGAGTGAATTATGAGAGTAAGCTGTAATAATGTTGTTTATGCTATGTCTGCTGATAATAAAGCAGTAGCTAGATGCAATCCCGGAGAGGAAATTGTTTTTGAAACCAAGGATTGTTTTAGCAATCAGATTTTATCTGAAAATGATATGGTTGAAACTATTGATTTTGAAAAGGTTAATCCAGCTACAGGTCCTGTGGAGATAATAGGGGCTAAGTTTGGAGATATATTAAAAGTTGATATTAAAAAGATAGATATAGCAGATAAGGGTGTTATGGTGGCATTACCAGAAATGGGATTTTTAAGTAAGTTTATAAAAGATTCTCAGACAAAAGTTATACATATAGAAAATGAAATGGCTATATTTAATGAAAAAATAAAGATACCTATTAATCCTATGATTGGGGTAATTGGAGTAGCTCCTGTAAAAAGATCTATTTCTTGTGGTGCTCCTGATACACATGGGGGTAATATGGACACAAAAGTAATTAGTGAAGGGAGTAGTATATATCTTCCTGTTGGTGTAGATGGTGCTTTGTTGGCCATGGGAGATTTACATGCAGCTATGGGAGATGGTGAGGTTGTTGTATGTGGTATTGAAATAGCTGGAGAAGTTACAGTAAAAGTAGATCTAATAAAGGATAGGTCTATAACTGACCCTATGGTAGAAACCAAAGATGCTTTCTACACAATTGTATCAGCGGACACATTAGATGGTGCTGTTCAAAAAGCCAGTGATAATATGTTTGAATTCCTAAAAAGTAGAATAACTTTATCTGATAATGATCTTGCTATGTTAATGAGTATTATTTGTGATCTTCAAATTAGCCAGGTTGTAGATCCTAAGAAAACAGCACGAATGAGATTAGACAAAGATGCATTAAAAAACTTTGAACTAACTTTTTAGGATTTATATTTATGAATCATATTAATGTAGTTAATTTTTGGATATGCATTATGCTAACAATTTTGTTATCAAGAAGCTATAAACAAGATGAGAGAGAAATATTATTCTTGTCAAAATAACTTATGTTTGCTAACATAACATATGCCAGTTAAAAACTTTCAAAAAACCGAAACACAGTCAATATAATTATTGACTAACAATTTAAATATACAAAAATTACCAAGTATAAATTCTTGACACTAGTTGATGCAAATGATAAGATTATATCTGTTGTCACAGGTTCTGTATAGTATCCTAAAAACTTATAATTCTTATTAGTTTTAAAAAAACATTGACAGGATACAACACAGATGATAAGATATTAAATGTCGCTGGTTAAAAAGTACTAAGTAAAATAAACAAATAACTTCTTGACAAGTGACTGAAAAAATGGTAAGATATATTTCGCGGTTATGAAACAATATTAGTTAGATTAACTTCATATTATAGTAGTTAAAAATAATTTTTAGTACAATAATATATGAATCTAACATTATATTAATTGATTGCGAGTCTAAAGCAATTTAGACATTTCAAAAATGATCCTTGAAAATTAAACAATAGACAAAGACGCTAGTGCGGTTTAGAAGTTAGAAGTTGAAAGTTGGCGGTTGGATAAACCAAAAACATTAAAACTTCAAAGCTTCAAAACCTAAAAAGTCTTAAAGCAAGAAAGTCTTAAAAGATTAGTCTATACTAGACAAATAGACAA
>JADQBV010000302.1 GCA_016278415.1 Halanaerobiales bacterium | reverse complement strand
CATATGGGGGCCTTATTGGAGGTCTGCCAAATGGTGGTCTGCCATACGGGGGCCTTATTGGTGGTCTGCCAAATGGTGGTCTGCCATACGGGGGCCTTATTGGTGGCCTTCCAAACGGTGGTCCACCATATGGTGGTCTTTCTGGTCGTCTTTCTGGTGGTCTTCGATCGTAATCGCCCATAATTTTCCCTCCTTTAATTTACAAATAATAAATCATATTATAATTTATGTCGAAATATAGATTATGTGATTATTATTTGTATATTTATATCAAAAAAATATGTAAATTAGTAAGTAAAATTAATGAAAATAAGATATCCCTAAAAAATGCAAAAAATACTCCATTAAAAAACTCTAAATTTGATATGTTTTGAATAAATTTATTAAATTTAGCAAACTATACAAATATAATAAGAAAAGAAAGGGGATTTCTTAATGTCTACAGTTGTAGGTGTTTTTGATAACAAAGATAGTGCTGAACAAGCTATAAGAGAAGTAAAGGATTTGGGGTTCAGAGAAGATGAAATTTCAATGGTAGCTAAAGGAGAACAAAAAAACAATAACAATATGAATCAAGAACTAACAGATGGCGCTGCAACAGGTGGCGCACTAGGCGGATTAGCTGGTATTGCAGCAGGCGTTGGGGCTCTTGCTATCCCAGGAATAGGTCCGATATTAGCAGCTGGTCCTATTGCAGCTGGACTAACCGGTGCTGCAGCAGGCGGTATTACAGGTGGACTTGTGGATATGGGCATTCCTCAAGACCGTGGGGATTATTATGAGAATGAAGTGAAAAGCGGAAAGATATTAGCAGCAGTTGAAACTGAAGATAACAATATTGATGATATAGCCTCTGCTTTAAGAAATAATGGAGCTAGTGATGTAGAAACACATTAAGACTATTTCTTTAAAAGCCTGTATAAGCAGACCAATGCTTATACAGGCTTTTTCTTTCATTACTTTTTACTTTATAATAATCAAATGGTGATAAATTATAATAATTTTTAAATTTACTAAGATTTCTCAAAATCCTTTATATACGATAAATTTCCTTTATATAATTATCATCTTATTATATAATAGTAGTATTGTTTAAAGAAATGGGGAAATATGATGGCAGATATTATTATTATTGGTGGTGGTCCAGCTGGTTTATTTACAGCTATACAATGTAAATTGATTAGCAAAAACAAATTAAAAGTAATTATTCTTGAAAAAAATAATACAGCTGGCAAGAAATTACTTATGACTGGTGCAGGGCAATGTAACATTACTCAAGCTGGTAATATAAAAGATTTTTTAAATCATTATGGGGAAAATAAAAACTTTATTAGATCATCCCTCTATAAATTTAACAATAATGACCTTATTAATTTTTTTAGAAAAAGGAGTATTGATTTTGTAACTAATGATCAAGGGAAAATATTCCCTAAGTCTTATAATGCTGCAGATATACTGAATACTCTTCTAAATGAATGCAGAGAGTTAGGAGTAGATATTATAGCTAATGAAGCAGTTTTGAATGTCGGAAGTACTAAAGAAAATACCTTTCTTATTGAAACTAAAGAAAATGAATATATCTGTAATTCTCTAGTAATTGCTACAGGCGGGCAGTCTTATCCAAGTAGTGGTTCTTCAGGAGACGGCTATCATTTTGCTAGTTCTTTAGGACATTCTATCAGCAGTCCAGTACCAGCTTTAACCCCTCTTCACATAAAAAATTATTGTTTTTCTGAGCTTGCTGGAATTTCTTTATCAGATCTCAAATTATCTCTCTGGAGGCAAAACAAGTTGGTGATGAGGTGGTCTGGGGACTTACTCTTCACACATAATGGACTATCAGGTCCAGGAATACTGAACTTTTCCAGATATATAAAAGCGGGAGATTTAATAAAATTACATCTTGTTAATGTAGATAATGAAGCTGTATTGACAAATGTATTATTAGAAAAAATAAATGAAAATGGAAAGCTATTATTAAAAAATATATTAAAGGATTTTTCGCTGCCTCAGAGACTAATTAACAAACTTATGGAACTTGCAAATATTCCACATGATAGAAAAGCCACTTATTTAAATAAAGAAAACCGAACTCAATTAGTAAAGCAATTATACAGCTTACCTTTAGAAGTTGAACGATTGGGTAATTTCAATGTAGCCATGGTCACAAGTGGTGGAGTTGACTTAAATGAGGTAAATAAAAAAACAATGGAATCTCGTCTTAGGACAAATCTCTATGTCGTAGGTGAAGTTCTTGATATTGATGGTGATACTGGTGGCTATAATCTTCAAGCCGCCTTTTCAACAGCATTCTTAGCTGCTAATTCTATTACTAAAAAATACTAGGGAATTATGTTAATTACAAAGAAAAACTTCTTAATTTTATTCTTAAATATCTCCAAAAAAAAATAATCAATATCTCATTAAAAAGATAATTGATTATCTTGAAAATATAATTTTTAAATTTAAAATACTAGAAAGTATATATTTTTTTAATGTATAGGTTATATCAGCTATCTTTAATTATACACTATACAATAATATTTTCACCCCGATCACCAAGATATTTCTTTGATTCCCAGTTATCACTATCATACATATATTTATATTCTAGTCCTTTTTCTAATGGAAAATCACCGACCCATTTACCATCATCATTTTTCTTTAAACTATAAGACTTATCAGCTGGATTCCACTCGTTCATTTCCCCCACAAGATGTACTTCATGTACTTCTTCCAGACCGTAGTCTGCTGGGTCAAAAGTAATGGTCATGATTTGTCCAATTTCTATGTATTCACGTATTGTATTTAAATATTTTTCGCCAATACCCTTTACATTAAGCAAGACATCCATATCTTTAATATATCCACCATTATTTTCCCTATATGCTAGTATTTTTTCAGCCTTGTCAGAACCGATACCATCAATAGATAACAACTCTTTCATTCCAACTTTATTTAGATCAAATTTTGACATTTAATTCTTCCCCCTTATAGATAATTCATCCTTATCTCTTCTCACTTTAAGTAATTTAAAATTTTTTGTAGGAAGTATACATTTACTTATTGTTATATTAATTATAAATTATTAACTAATTATTGTCAAATTTATTGACTTTAGTTGAATTAGGATAAGATATATATAGAAATAATAGTTTAAACCATTCAACACAAATTTATAATAATACTTAATTATATTTTATATATATTTTTTTTTTTACTTTATATTTATATTTTTAATGTAAGACTTAAGAGTTATTAAATAATAAATCATATAAATTCCCGTATAGGCAAGAATTGTTATGGATATAGGAACAGTCAAATCCATTCCTAGCAGTTTTTCCAATATAGAAACAGCTACTAGACTATGCATAATACCAATAATTAATGGTGCTGCAAAAAAGAACAAAATCTGTTTTGATAATAAAGATTTTATCTCTTGTCTATCGACACCAATATTCCTCAAGATTTTATACTTAACACCCTCTTCATTTGATTCAGATAAAAGCTTAAAGAATATGATACTACCAGTTGATATTAGAAACACCAAACCCAGAAAAGCACCTATAAAAATAGCCTGACCTAAGGTAGTAATGCCTTCTTGATAGTAATTATAATATGTACTATACCTGACTTTCCAAACTCCATCTTCCGAGTGATTTTTTATAAATAGATTAGATAATTCCTCTGTAAGTTTTCGGCTATCCCTTTCATTACTTATATCAAATGCTCTACCATAAATAAGTTCTCCACTATGCTGTATATTATTATAAACCTCATCTTTTACTACAATCGTCCTTATTAATTGACCCAGGTTTACTATTGGTTTTTCACTAAAGTTTTCAATCTGTAAATCAAATGTTTTCCCGTTGCTTGGAATCTTTATATTCTTTCCTTGATAACTCTCTCTAAAAAATTCATTGTAATATTCATCTATAAAAAAACAATCACTAGGAGTTAATAGGCTTAATTTCTTTATACCCCTTAATTCTGCAATTTCATTATATAAACTCTCTGATAAGATAATAGCACTCTGGCTTTGTATTTTTCCATTTAAACCCGTTGGCAGATTAATCTTTACTCTAATTCCCTGATAAGTTACTGATTCTTTTACTTGGTGTGTAGGGTAATTAGAGATAATCTGAGCTATTTTACTATCTAAATTATCATAAATCCTTTGATTATCAGTCATATAGGTATAAGAAAAGGGTGCAACATAATCAAGACTTGTCTGAAAATAGTAATATAAACTAGCAGTAACACTCATAGCAGTAAGGGTAGTAGCACTGAGTACAGCAATTATTGCCAAAGTCCTGGCATGGCCCTTTATTCTATGTAAGAGATTAGTGATTCCAATCATATTAATACCCCTATAATATCTCTTTTTGTTTTTACGTGCTAATTTTATTAGAAAAACTGATAGTGATGAAAAAAGTAAAAATGTACCTATTACCACTGAAATAAGGGTTACTACAATTAATAATAGGAAATCTATTTTAATTGTATAGTAAAATATGTATCCCCCAAAGATAAAGAGAATTGAAAACAAGGCTTTAACAAGGGATGCTTTCGGAATCTTTTCTGCTTGCTTATCTGCTTTAAATAAATCTACAAGCTTAAAGCGATAGATTATCAAGTATCCGTGAATGGATGTCAAAGCAAAAAGAATAGCGAAAATATTCATTGTACTATAAATAGCTTCAGGAATAATACTTAAGGATATAGGAACTGAAAAATCCATCAAATTAACCAATATCATCACAAATAACTTAGATAATAAGCTACCAAGAAATATACCCACTATTAATGCTGCAATTCCCATAATTATATTTTCATAAAAAAGTAGTCTACCTATTTCTTTCTTTTTGATTCCCAACAGGGAGTATAAACCGATTTCTTTCTTTCTTTTCCTGGTAAAAAAAGAGTTTGAATACCATATAAAGATTAATGCAAATACTGCAAGTACTACAGAGGATGCGGAAAATCCAGCGGCTATACGCTGTCTAACCTCTCCTAGTCTTAAGACCTGTTCGTTATATTTTATAGAAACAAAGGTAAAGTAAACAACTATACTGAAAACCATGGATAGGAAGTAAATGAAATAATCATAAAAATTCCTTTTTATATTCCTCAAAGCTATACTAAACAAGGTCATTTACATCACCCCCCAAGGATTTTAATACATCCATTATTTTCTGAAAAAATTCTTTACGTGACTTACCCCTATTCAATTCTGTATACAATCTTCCATCTTTAATAAATAGAATTCGCTTACAATAACTTGCAGCAAGTGCATCATGAGTTACCATCAGTACAGTAGCTTGATAGAGTTTATTTATACCATTTAAGTATTCTAGCAATTCCTTTGAAGACTTGGAATCAAGGTTACCAGTTGGTTCATCTGCTAGGACAAGTTCAGGATTATTTATTACTGCACGTGAGGCAGCCGTTCTTTGCTTCTGTCCCCCTGATATTTCATAGGGATATTTATTTAGTATATCATTTATCTGTAGAGTATTAGCTATTTCTTTGAGCTTCTGTTCGATATCTTTATGATTCATTTTAGCCAAGGCTAGTGGTAAAACTATATTTTCCTCAACAGTTAGGTTATCCAATAAATTATAATCCTGAAAAATAAAACCCAATCTATCCCTACGAAATGATGATAGGTCTGATTCATTCATATTTACAACATTTTCATTACCAATTAATATTTCACCATCTGTAGGACGGTCAATAGTTGCAACTAGATTTAAAAATGTAGTTTTACCTGCACCTGAAGGACCCATTATTCCAACGAATTCTCCTTGTTTTACTTCTAAGTCAATTCCGTGTAATGCAGTATAACTCGCCCCTCTACTCCCATATATTTTTTTTAGATTTTTTACTATGAGAACATCCTTCATAAAAAACACTTCCCTTTCATTAAGATATACCCATTTTACTATTAACGAAGCACTAGTTCCATCGAAATATATAACGATTCTTAGTTTAATCTTACGTTTATGTAAGGTCAGGTGGATTGTAATGTTATTGGATTGTATATTAAATCTTAATTCTATTTTAAATATAGCGTTGTACTTAGACTACTATATATAATAAAAAACTGCATCAAGAAAGATGCAGTAGCTAATCACTCTGAAAACTCATAAAAACTAGATAATCTAGGGAATATTAATTTGACCTCTGTATATTTACCAAAATGAGACTTAATAATAATATCATGTCCTAAGCGTTTTGCTAATTTTTTAGCAAGATATAAACCTATTCCCGTAGATTTTTCTTCCCTTCTACCAATATATCCAGTGAATCCCTTATCAAATACCCTTGTTAAATCTTCTTCTTTAATTCCTATACCAGTATCTTTAATAACTAGTATTTTCTTAGCGCTATGTTCTTCAGCCCAGATACTTATTTTACCCCTACCCCCTGTGTATTTTAGAGAGTTGCTTAGGATTTGATCTATAATAAATAATAACCATTTTTTATCTGAACTGACTCTTATATTAACATCCTTTTTATTTAATTCTATTTTTTTAGAAATAAATTCTCTAGCATGTTTTTTTATAAGTCCACTCACAAGCCCATTTAAATTTAACTCTTGAATAAAATAATCCTTTTCAAACACATCTATCTTAGAGTAATAAAGGGCTTGGTCTACCTGTGAATCTATTTTGTCTATTTCTTCTGAAAGACTTTTAATAATTTCACTTTTACTATAATCAGAACTATTTTCAGTAATTAATCTACTTACAGCAATTGGAGTCTTTATCTGATGAAACCAACTAGTAACAAAATCTTTATTTTCACGTTTCTCAATATTTTGCTTCTCAATAATTTTACTTTGTTCACTATAAATTTTTTTTATTAATTTATCATATATTTCACCTTGATAAGTCATTGGTTCAGGTAAATGATGAACTATATCATCTTCTACTTGAGTGACAATATCATGTAAAGTATTAAAATAGCGTTTGTAGTATATATATCCAGTAAATAAATAGATTAGTAATAAAGATAAAGCCACAATATTGATATATAATATATTATCATAACTGACTGAATTCTTAGAATCCAGAGATACTACAAGTGTTACAAAAGTCATCAACAAAAAGTAAAAAAGTATGAAATACTTCTTATCACAAAGATATTCTCTTAGCTTCATGGCACCATATACCCCTGTCCCCTTTTTGTAATAACATAATCAGTCAAACCAATATCCATAAGCCTTTTTCTCAGTCTATTTATGTTTACTGTCAAGGTATTATCATCAATGAAGTTTTCATCTTCCCAGAGAAATTGCATAATGGTGTCTCTACTTACTATTTCCCCATTGTTTTCCACGAGAATAGTTAGAATTCTAAACTCATTCTTACTTAGTTCAATCTTATCATCATTATAGCTTATACAATTATTTTTAAAATTTAAAACTATACCTTTGTGCTCAAGAATTTCAGTATCTTTACTGTTATAGGAATAGGTTCTCCTTAAGATAGCCTTAATTTTTGCCATCAATACATCCAGTGAAAAGGGTTTTTGGATATAATCATCTCCACCCATATTCATAGCCATAATTATATCAATATTACTATCCCTAGAGGTTATAAAGATAATAGGAACTTCAGAGAATTCTCTAATTTTACTACACCAATGAAAGCCGTCATAATAAGGTAGGTTAATATCTATTAAGACTAAGTGGGGTTGTACTTCAAGAACATTTTTCAAAACATCTTCAAAATTTTCAATGGATATCCCCTGAAAACCCCATTTTTTTAAATTATCCAATATTATGTTCCGAATTTTTTTGTCATCTTCTATTATTAATACCTTAAACATAATATCCTCCTAGGTTAAGAAAATAAATTTAGTAGACACTTCATTAGATGATATACAACAAAGATGTTTAAATATCTTCTGCTTATATATAAATTTGCTTACTCCATCTTGTAGTTCTATATAAATATATAAAATCCTGCTAATAGAAATACATATTAATTAGCAGGAGCATATATTTATTTATAATCATTTAACATGCTATCAATTTCCGCGACACGCTCTTCTGTTAAAGGTCCAAACTCCATTGCCCTTGCATTCTCTTCCGCTTGCTTTACATTTTTAAAACCAGGTATTGGTATAGTTTTTTCACTTTTTCCCCAGAGATAAGCCAATGCGCCCTGAACAAGGTTACGACCCTCACTACTTAATATTTCTCGAACGGCATCCAATTTAGTTAAAAATTCTTTTTTAGGCTTGCCATTTTCGAAATACCTTACCCATTCATGGCCAGCACCTCGAACATCGTTTTCAGATATCCTACTATCTGCATTAAATTTACCTGAAAGAAAACCCATAGCTAGTGGAGAACGGTTTATGCTAGCAAGGTTATTTTCTTCACAGATGTCAATTAATTCATCTGCCTCTAGAAAAATATTAAAATCATGCTCAATAGCGGTAAAGTTACTGTTCTTTGCAAATAGATTTGCACTATATGGATGATCAGTACTCCAACCATAGCTTCTAATAAATCCATCTTCCTGAAGTTCCTCTAAAGTATCGACTACAATTAATGCTTCTTTTGCAGTCAGCGACCATATATGTATAAGATAAAGATCAATATAATCTGTATTTAAACGACGTAGTGATTCTTTACAGGCTTTTTTTATATATTCCCGTGTTTTACCTATTCCATCTGCTATTTTTGTTTCTTCATTAAATTTATAACCAAACTTAGTAGCAATTCTTACTTTATCCCTGATACCCTGTAGAGCCTTCCCCAAGACAACTTCACTATGACCTGCTCCATAAACATCAGCAGTATCGAAAAATGATACTCCCAGATCGATAGCAGTTTGAATGGCTCGTATAGATTCATTATCATCAATATCCCCCCAACCGTCAGCCTTACCATCCAACAAGAAATGCCCACCAATTGCCCAGCACCCCAAGCCCATTGCACTTACTTCAATTTCACTCTTACCTAAAACCCTATTGAATTTACTCATTATAATTTACCCCCTTATATATTTTACAAAACCGATTAAGTATATTATAATATTCTTAATCGGTTTATAAAAGAGCCAATTATGCACTATTTTAGAGTACCAATTTTTAAAATAACTCTTTCTAAAAATTAATCAGAGGCCACTGAAGAAAGGCTATTAATTAATTCATATTATTCTATTAATCATATAAAAGAATATAGTTCAATAAGAAAGTTGGAGGTATATTATGTTTGGATTGAAAATTAATCGGAATTTGGAATTACCGTTAACACGTCAATTGTGTGACCAATTTCGAGATATCATCGAAAATAAAATATTAAAAAGTGGTGAACGTCTTCCATCAACAAGACAAATTGCAAGGGAATTAAAAATATCAAGAAATGTTATGATTGAAGTCTATGAACAATTAATTGCTGAAGGATATCTTGATAGTAAAGTTGGTTCTGGTACATATGTCTCTGAAAATGTTATAAAAAATGAATATATCCATCGAAAAGACCACAATAGAATTATTAGAAAACCAGATAAGAATAACGATGTAAACAATAAAGATATAATTTGTTTTGCATCAGGAATACCAGACCTTAAAAAATTCCCTAGGAAATCATGGAGTAAATACCTAAAAATGGCTGTCGAAGATTCCCCAGAAGATTTATTTGATTATGGAGACATCATGGGAGATTCTGGATTGAAAAAGACTTTATCAGATTATGTTTTCAGAGTGAAAGGAATTAATTGCAGTCCAGATCAAATTGTTATTGTATCTGGTTCTGCTGAAGGTTTTATGCTAATTGCAAAGGTTTTTTCTAGCAAATATAACTCAGTATATGTTGAAGAGCCTACAGTAAACTTCATAAAGACTATTTTTAATAATTTAGATTATCAAATAAAGCCAACTATAGTTGATCAAAATGGTATGGATATATCAAAAATAGAAGATAGTAGTGAAGCCAAGTTAATTCTACTTACTCCCTCACACCAGTTTCCTACAGGTAGTATCTTACCTGTACAAAGAAGAGAAAAGGCAATTAAAATAGCTGAGACTACTAATAGTTATATAATTGAAGATGATTATGACAGTGAATTCCGCCTCAAGGGTGTACCTATCCCACCACTTCAGACATTAAATCCATCTAGGGTAATATATGTTAGTACATTTAGTAAAAATATGTGTCCTGGTTTAAGGTTAGGATATTTAATAATTCCAGAAGTACTTAAGGATATTTTTCTAGAGATAAAAACGGCATTATATATACGAACTTCAACAATCAAACAGAGAGCAATGGCTAATTTCATAAAAGATGGCCATCTTGAACGCCAAATATATCAAATGAAAAAAGAATATAAAAAAAAGAGATCTTTAATAACATCTCTTCTCAATGACTGTTTTGATAATGATATTATTATTAAAGGTGATGAAACTGGTATGCATCTTCAAGTTGAATTCTTAAAAAATAAATACAATAATATTAAATGGAATAATGCTGAACAATTCGGTGTCAAGGTTAATTCTTTTGAAGAATATAGCCTCATTAAAGGGAAGTATAATAATAAAATTGTACTAGGTTATGGAAATCTAAACTCTTCCCAGATAGAAGAAGGTATTCGAAGAGTATATAAGTTTCTTAATAGACAAGTTTAATAGAATTTAAATTATCCTTTATTGATAGTAAGAAAGCACCTCAACCTTCGATTAAAATTTCTATATCTCTTCCCTTACAAAGGGCATACTCATACATCTTGGCCCCCCACGACCCCGGGAAATCTCCGAGCTAGGTAATATATGAATTTTTACACCGTTTTCTTCTAGCAATCTATTAGTAACATAATTCCGTGAATAAACTACCACTTCTCCAGGTGCAATTGCTAAGGTATTTGAGCCATCATTCCATTGTTCCCTCCTTGCATCTATAAAATCACCTCCAGCACAGCGTATTAGAGTTACATTATCTATTTCCATGTATTCTTTTAATATATTCTCTAATTCAGTCTTCTCCTCTTTAACCACCAAATTATTATTATCATCCAATGTTAAAGAAAATACCTCTAATGGACCTTCAATCTCGGCATGAATAGTAAACTTATCATAGTCAATCATAGTAAAAACTGTATCTAGATGCATAAATGCACGTCTTTTAGGTATCTTAAAAGCAAGTAAAACCTCAAATGGTTCTCTCTCATCAGCTAGAATACTTTTAGCGACTTTTTCAACAGAAAGTGCATCAGTTCGTTGAGAGATACCTATAGCTAATACTTTTTTTGAAAGTACCAAAATATCACCACCTTCTAGTGCCGTCTTTTCATATCTGCTATAAAAAGCAGGGAAATTACCCTTGCCATATATAGGATGGTATTTAAATATATACTCGGCAAAAATAGTTTCTCTATTACGTGTATTTGTCTTCATATGATTTAATGCCACCCCTACTCCAATAGTTGCAAAGGGATCACGGGTAAAATAGAGATTTGGTAATGGGTTGAGAACAAAGGGATAATCTCGTTCTGCCAACCAACTTAAGGAGCCACTTTTTATATCTGAAATGTCATCCTTTTTAACTCCAGCCATTAACTCTCTGATCAATTCAATATTAGATAAATGACTTAGATAATCTTTCACAACCCCTCTGATTGTGTCTGAATAAAGAGCTCCTTCATTAAGAAATTGCTCTATAAAACCTTCACGAACCCCATCCTGTCCAATTGCCTCTGCTGCAAGGTCTTCTAAATAAACAACTTCAACACCGTTGTTTTGTAAAATCTTAGCAAAGGCATCATGCTCAGCCCGAGCGACTTTAAGATATGGGATATCATCAAACAAAAGTAACTCCAATAACTCTGGTGTCAACCTCTCAATCTCTTTGCCCGGTCTATGAAGCATAACCTTCTTTAATCTCCCAATTTCTGAAGTAATATAAAAAGGACTTGTGCTATTCATAAAAGACATCTCCTGTTATGATAGTTTGTAATTTAAATTTAAACTTCCAAGTTTATTCTTGTTTATTATCCCTAATATTTTTATAAATACTCTACAGTTTTTTTACTGTATCATTAAGAATCTAGTGTTAAGCTCTCTACCCTATTGAGAGTATATTGATCTTAGAAGGATTCTTCTATTAATTTAAAGAATATTTTAAATATGTGAATTAATCTTTATAATATTCTTTTAAAGATTTGAAAAAGGGGCTGACCTATAATAGTTAAAATATTATTATAAGCAACCCCTTAATATATTAATTTCTTTATTTTATTTAATTATCTATGCTATAGAACTACTCTACTCTAAGTAAGTCTTCTTCTTTAACACTCTTACCAAAATACCTTACTATTAGATATAATACTAAAAACCCAAAAGGTAAAATGATATAAGAGGAAATTCCAAAACCTGCTGGTAAGAAACCTATAAGTACAGCTACTGCGCCAACGACCAATGCATATGGTAGCTGAGTACTAACATGATCTATATGATCAACTGCGGAAGCAGTCGATGACATTATCGTTGTATCAGATATTGGAGAACAGTGGTCTCCCATAACTGCGGCTGTAAGAACAGCACCGATTGTTGGTAATACAGGAACACCAATAGAAAATGCTAAAGGGATTGCTAATGGCATTACAATTGCAACAGTACCCCAGGAACTACCAATGGTAAATGCAATAAATGCTGACAGTACATATAGTAAAACTGGTACAAGAAATACAGGAATACTATCTCCTATTATACCTACTAAATAATTAGCCGTTCCTAAATCCTCTGTTATACTACCTATAGACCAGGCTAATATTAAGATCATACTTGCAATAAGCATAGATTTAGCTCCATCAATAATAGCTTCCATTATTTCGGAAATTGATAGAACTCGTTTTATTGTTGCCAATAAAGCAGCTACAAGAATTCCAGCAAAAGAAGCCCAAAGTAGTACTACACTGGCATCAGCATCACCAAATGCATCCTGGATTGTTTTACCTGCTGCACCGCCACCGTTATACCATAGTCCAAAAATTGTTACTATAATTACAGTGAGTATTGGCAGAAAAGAATCAAAAAGATTAAAGCTC
>JADQBV010000319.1 GCA_016278415.1 Halanaerobiales bacterium | reverse complement strand
CCTTCCTTTTAAGCTCAGATTAATCCTTTTCTCCCACATTAATTATACACAAACTTCTTTCAGGTTTATCTCTAGTCCTTTTCCTTAGTCTTATCCTTAGTCTTTTCTGGTCTTTTTAAAGGTTAGGATTTTTTATACACGCGTTTTATTTTTTTATTCTTCTTTCTTTTTATTTTTATTATATCCTTCGTGTTATTATTCCTTTTGACTATGTTCTAAAATAGATGGATTTTTATCAATTCTTAATTGATCACTTTGCCAGCTTAGTTCTTGGACACTGGTCATGTCTATCTTATCCTGAGGTAATTCATAGAGGAATCGAGAGGGCATTGTTTGTTTCATTTGTCCATTATTACTAGAGCCTGTTTTTGAAAAACTAATAAACAATATTTTTTGTGCCCGTGTCATAGCTACATATAATAATCTGCGTTCTTCCTCAATTGCATATGGATTTTTACCAGTCAAGACATCTTCAAGGCTTTTTTGATGTGGGAAGACATCTTCTTCTACTGCAACAACAAATACAACAGGGAACTCCAAGCCCTTGGAGGCATGTGCCGTCATTACCTTAACTGAATCGTTTTTATTCTCATCTAACTGATCCTGATCACCTATTAATTTATTAATTAGCATATAATCATATAAAGAACGTTCTGGATTATATTTTTGATAATTTTTTATATCTTCTAGAAATAAATCTATATACTTTTCTCTCTCTGCTGGATTACTTATAGTATCAATAATCTTCTCCCTAAATTCTACAGCATCATAGAGTTCCACCACTTTCTGATAGATGGGCATTTTTTTATGTCTGAGTCGATTCAATCTATTAATAACTGTCCATTTGAACTCCCTTACACTTTCGCCTTTCTTTTTCCCTATACCGCTGACTACAGTGGGGTTTTCAAACACCTCTGTTA
Source organism: Halanaerobiales bacterium (assembly GCA_016278415.1). Next base: position 12,162 of record JADQBV010000319.1, on the reverse strand, counting down.
TTTCCATATCGTTTTCTATAGCGTATTTATTCATTTCACTAAGAAGTATTTCCCCTACCCCTTCTGCTTCCTTTTTGAATAACCTCTTTAATGCTAGCCCATCATTTGGGTTAATTAAGAGCTTCATATAATTAATAAGATATCTAATTTCCTGTTTATCATAAAAACTAACTCCACCTATTATTTGATATGGAATTCGAGCCCTTGGTAATTCTCGTTGAACATATGTAGACTGATAATGACTCCTACATAAAATAGCAATATCACTATATTTATAATTATAATAATCTACAAGATGATTTATTCTTTTAGTAAGATAACGGGCTTCAACACTAGGACTAGAAGATTCAGCCAGGAATATAGGTGCCCCATCATCTTCATTAGTCCAGGCCTCTTTCTCCATGTTCTGAGAATTATTTTTAATTAATTGATTTGATGCATTAATTATATTATTAGTACTTCGATAATTGCGTTCTAGCTTTATTATTTTAGCATTAGGAAAATCCCTTTCATATTCCAAAATGTTTGTAATATCAGCACCCCTAAAGGAATATATACCCTGCCAGTCATCACCAACTACGAATATATTGTTTTCAGGTTTTGCCAGGACACTTGATATTTTATATTGGGCATGATTTACATCCTGATATTCGTCAACTTGCACATACTTAAATCTTTTCTGATATTTCTTTAAAATCTCAGGGTATTCTTCAAATAGCTCTATGGTCATCTTAATTAAATCATTAAAATCAAAGCAATTATTATTTGCAACAACCCTCTCATATTCCCGATAAATAGCTGCTACATGTTGGTAATACTGTATAGACCTTTTGTCATCTTTAGCAAACTTTTGTACTAAGTCTTTTGGCTTCACCAAGTTCATTTTGGCCTTTTGCATGACATTAAAGACAATTCTAGGATCATATTCTAATCTATCTAGATTGTATTCAAAAATAATATCTTCCAGTATATCAATAGAATCTGCTGTATCATAAATCAAACAACCCTCTACCCTATTAATTTTTTTTAAATTATCTCGTAATATTCTTAAACAAACACTATGGAAGGTTCCCAACCACATATCCTTAATCTTTTCTTTCCCCAACAAAGTGGTAATTTTGCTTTTCATATCACGTGCGGCTTTGTTAGTAAATGTAACAGTTAATATATTTTCAGCCTTTACACCATTTTTAATTAAATTAGCAGTACGGTATGTTAAAGCCCTGGTCTTTCCACTTCCTGCCCCCGCCAATACCAAAACCGGTCCTTCTAATGATTCCGCTGCTGCTCTTTGTTTATCATTTAAGTGTTTAGTTAAATAGTTCATATGTATAATCCCTTCTACTATTATATATTTTCTCGCAAATATGTTACTGTAGTTAGTACTATGATTGTTATTAGAATTGTTACTATGGCTACTATGCTTATGACTATGTCTGTTTATTTGAATATTCCTGTGAAATTTCAGAATAAGTGCAACCTTATACATTATAACGTAATCCAATTGCATTTTACAAGAGTAAATAATTACAAAAACAACTCATCATATTTACTTAATTGGGAAATACTATAATATGCTAATACGATTTGTAATTTACGGTTTTACTGGATGGTGTACAGAAATCTTTTGGACAGGTATGGGATCTCTACTACGAGGCGACACAAAACTAAGGGGTTGGACTTACCTCTGGATGTTCCCTATTTATGGATTAGCTATAGCACTTGAACCAATACATAATCAGGTGAGAGGCTTGCCATTTTATTTAAGGGGAGGTGTTTATGTCTTATTTATTTGGTTAATAGAATATTTTTCAGGCTGGTTTTTAAAAAACACAATAAATATATGCCCATGGGATTATAGTAAATCACCTTATTCCATACATGGTTTTATTAGATTAGATTATGCACCAGCCTGGTTTATTGCAGGTCTTTTATTTGAAAGACTACATGACTTTTTAATTGGAGTGAAATTATAAAATTCATGTTTGCATATATAAGCAACATGGTTCTATAATACTATTTTTTAGATTTTATTTGATAGTTAACTGCCGCTAAGAACTCTTTAATTGTTGCAATTTAAAGGCACGCATAATATCTGACCTGGTTACAATACCTTTTAAAGTACCTTCTTCGATGACAACAAGACGACCAATATTTTTCTGGAATATTAACTTAAATGCTCTATATAGGTCATCACCAGGTCTTATTTCATGTATATCTTGATTCATTATTTGTCTTACAGGTATTGATTTATAACTATTATTATCTACTTGCTGAATATCTTTCATTGTAACTATGCCAACAACATCATTACCTTGTACAACAGGATAACCAGAATGCTTCTTACTAGCCATTTTTTCTATAAGTTCTTTTATACTGATATCCTCTGTTACGGTATCGACCTCACTAGACATTATATCTGCTGCTACCATATCAGACAAGGTACTTTTAATATGATTATATTGATATTCCTGAGAAGCACCAATATATAAGAAGAAACCAATAAATATTAACAGAAAATTACCAGAAATTAGACCTATAAGACCAAACAAAAAGGCAAATCCCTTACCAATATATGAAGCAATCTTAGTGGCCTTTAAAAATGAAGTCTTAGTTGCAATTACTGCACGTAATATACGCCCACCATCAGATGGAAAAGCAGGCAAAAGATTAAAGATAGCAAGAAATATATTTAATTGTCCAGTATATAGTATAATTAATCTTATGTCTTCAGAAAAACTTTTTGGTATTATTGAGAATAATAAAACTAGCAAAACCCCTAATACTATACTTAACAAAGGACCTGCTAATGCAGTCTGTGCTTCGTCTCCAGGATCTTCCGCTAACTCATCCATGTTAGAGACTCCACCTAGTAACATTAATGTAATATCATTAATTTTTATACCTTTGTTTCTTGCTATTAATGAATGCGATAGTTCATGTAATAGAACGCTTAAGAATAAAAGTATACCAAGTACCAGACCCGTAATATATGGATTCCAACTTAGTGCTGAATATGTTATGTTAGTATTGTTACTAATATATTTTATATTGTTTGCAAAAGCCCAAGATAGAAAAGGAATTATCAATAGAAAACTTATATGTATTTTGATTGGTATTCCAAAAATTTTACCAATTGTAAATGAACTCTTAAACATTTATACCACCTCTTATTTATTATAATTCTTTATATCGTAGAGTATCTTCCCTTATGCAATTTTCTTTTTGCATTTCTCTAATTGTATTTCTCTAATACAAACTTGACCTGAAAAATACTTGAACTTAAAATAAAATTATTAAGCCCTGAACGTTGTCAGTTCAGGGCTTTTATTTTTTATACTATCTTATACAAATCATTATCCAGTTTCTAAAATCATTCTGAAGTTTAAAATGTATATTACTTTCTTATAATATCACTAACAATCTTATTATTCTAAATCTTTATTTTGACTAGAATCATCATTAATTCCCATATGTTCTTGAAGACAGTCCGGACAATGATATGCTCCACAACCGGAACACTCATACCACGGATTTGATTTATTTTCATTTTCTTTGCCACATTCTTTACAAATTTCTTTAGCCATATCTAAAATCCCCTTTCTAAAATCACTTTAATAAAATAACTACAAATTCTATTTAATAAAAACGAAGAAACAAACTAATACTAATGTTTTTAAATTTAGTTTTACAATTAATTTCTTATCTTCTTTCTTTTATTATATCTAATAACATAAATAATATCAACTATTAGTAATCGTTATTATTTCTATTTAGTGGTTTATATCTCTAATTATACAAGATTAGAGATCTGATGCAGATACATACTCTAGTATAGACTACTGTGGTTAATTAAGATTCAAACCAAGAGACTAACCATCTATAAGTTGTTTTTCTAATTTGTTCAATTTTTCCAATGTACCTTGAGACATATTGGCCATTAATTCCTGCCTCATTTCCAGTGCCAAGTTTACCCTATCAATGTTCTTTCCATTTTTAACAACCTTATACCAGTTTACTTTTTTACTATTGTAATATAAATCATAATCTACTAATCTTTTACCATTTTCATCATATTCTAAGCTTAGTAATATTCTCTTAATTTCATCTGGAGAAAGAAAGGTAAATAATCTAATTTGATATGCAATAACAGAAAACAACGCAATAGCGTGGTCTTTTGTCCAAGATTCACCTAATATAAAACCCGCTTCTAAATCTGAAAGAACTAAACTTAATCTTTGATATTGTAATTTATATCTATCTCGAGAATCATAAATGTTTATTTTTAACTCATACCACTGATCTTGATCTAATCCATGGGTTATATACCTAACAGCATCCCGCCGTAATTCCTGATATAAATTGTGAACAGGTTCTGATATCAATAAGTTTTCCTTTATCAAATCGAGAGATTTAACCTTATTTCTAATAGGTTTATCAGTAAAACTAAGGATAGTATCATCTGCTGTCCCCTGGTCGATAGCTTCTACTAAATTGACAGGTTTTGCTTGATATGTTTCTTCAATTTCTTGAATTACTTCCTTACCATCCTGAGGTATTCTCATTACTATTTGTCCTGCACCTGAATTCACATTATTAATAATATCAGTCATACCGTGATTAATAATTTCTTCCATAACAACAAATGGGCTATCTGGAAGAAAAAAAACACTTTCTGTTCCTTCTATCCTAGTATTATTTACATCACTGGGAATTATGAAGGCAATACAATCTTCTTCTTGGCTTTTTTCTAAAGCATCTGAAAGTTTTGTTAATTCTCCATATAAAACTTTGACAAAAAATTCTTCCAATAGACTGGTATTTTTCGAATTAAAAAACAGGTACCTAGGTCCTTTACGAACAAAATTCATTAAAATTCCTCCTTATATTATTTTATAATCATCTTAGGGTAATTTTAATCTTTTATACTGTCTACCACTATCAGTTTTTAATGGGTATGACAATCTATGAACTTCTTTATTAGGCAATAAAATTATATTTATATCTAATAAACCATTTAAGTATAGAGTATTATTGTCATCCCTCATATCAATTTTATCATGACCATAAAGCTTAATCTCTGAATTTTTAGGCAGATTTTCTTTATAGTGGGCTAAACCTACTTTTACACCCTCAATATCTATAATATCTCCTTCTTTATTTACATTTATTTGGTCTTTTGCTAAGCTATTGATTGTCTCTATATCATCATGATTACCAGGCACAATATATCTTTCTGCCCAGTCCCTCTTAATAAATTCTTCCATAAAATTATTAACACTCTTTTTATAGAGTTTTAACGGTGCACCAGAGCCTAATTTAATATTATCTGCTAAATCTCCAGTATGAATTATGTAATCTGGTTGTAGTCTATCAATAATAGAAAAAACAAAATCATAAATATTATCTGGTATATCACTTATATGCAGTATTTTTATTTGATCTTTTTCTCGAATTTCGTCTAGTATATATAGTCTATCAATTAGCTTACTAAATTTCTCCATCACTGTATTATATATTTGTTTTATAGTAGTCATTCCCCTCTACATTCTACTCTCTTCTCTTATTTAAATTATATAACTTTAATATATTTCATGCAAGTAGATTTCCTTTATAAGTCTATATAAAAATTCCTACCCAAAAATAATCGAGTAGGAATAATTTCTTTAATATAGAATAATTAAATCTATATTATAAATTGTTTTATTAGTAAAAAATCTATAAATCATAGATTTAATAACTACTATCGTTGAATAACTTCTATATCATAACCATCTGGGTCAGTTATAAAATAAAAACCTGCTGAATCCTCGGATAAACTATGCATACCACCAACATCAAATCCCTCTTCCTGATGACGTTTATAGGAATCCTTAACATTTGAAACAGCAACAGCAAGATGACTATATCCATTACCTATAGTATATGATACTTCCTGATCATAGTTATATGTAATTTCTAAAGAAAAATTACCTGTTACATCCTCTAAAAATACAAGTGTAAACTTATCTTCTGGAAAGTCATTTTTTCTAGCCACCTTAAAACCAAAAGCCTTTTTGTAAAACTCTAAAGACTTTTCTAAGTCCATTACCCTGATACATGAATGATGCATTTTATATTCCTGTGACATAAAAATCCTCCTCTATTATAGTTTCTTTATTATAACTATAGTAAATATATATCCATATTATCATTAACATAACATTTTAAAAATGTTCTTTAACAAATCTTAATATCATAGCTTCACTTTTCTTCAATCCTAATAAAAATGTACGACTAAGGGTATGTCCACTGTTAAATGATATTAATTGAGATTTTATACTCATTTCCTGCATCCTATCATATAATACCTTAGATTGACCATATGGGACTATTATATCATTTTTCCCATGCACAAGCAAAACTGCTGGAGTGTTGGAAGAATTAATATAGCTTAAAGGACTAGCCTCTTTCAATAAATCTTCGCTTATCTCCTTATCAATTATAAAAGTAGTTATCTTCTTTTGCAAGGATAAGTTTGCGTCATTTAAGTCAGTAGGACCTGCAAATGACATCACAAAGTCTATAGGACGGTTTTGAATATTAGTGACTCTAGTGGAATGTGTAGTGTATGTGCTATCTGTTCTCCTATCCTTATCCAACTCATCTCTAGTATATGTCAATGCTGTCATTAAAGCCAAATTTCCTCCAGCAGAAGAACCCCATAGGCCAATTCTTTCTGTATCAAATTCATAATCATTCCCATTATTATATACCCAATCTACTGCATCCTGTACATCTTTTAGGTTTTTAGGAAATAAAGAGTTCTTATTTAATAAACGATAATTAATACTAATAACTACCCAACCTTCTTCTAAAAAGGAATCTAAAGTACTACTATACCAATTAACCTCATTTTTTTCACCAATTATAAAGCCACCACCATGAATAAAAATTATAACTGGGTACTTCTCCTCTGCCGAGAAGAATGGATAATATACATCAAGTCCAAGATTTAGACCTACTAATTCCTTATATACAATATCATTTAAAACTTTATCCTTTTTAATTTTTAAATCAATTACATCCCAATCATCACAATTACTATTAAAAAGATCTATTTCTTCTGCATTTACTATACAACTGAAAAATAGTGTAAACAACGTTAAGATTACTATTATATCTTTCATCTATATTACCCCTTTGACTATCAACTAGAATTATCAACAATAGATAACCGGAAGGTATTATTTTCTGGAGTATATTTTATCACATTAGCAAAGTTAATGTCTAGCTATATTGGAAAATATATTAAAATAAGCAATTGCTTTTTTACACTTAACAATAAAGAAAAGAGAGTAATGCTCCTAAATTAAATAAGAAAACGCCTCTATTCTTAAAATAAAGCTAGAATAGAGGCTGATTCTTTACTATATAGAGATATAGATAAATAACTATTATTTTATATTAATTATCTTACATTAATTATCTTGTTAAAATCGATAATTAGACCCCATACTAATAATATAATCATTACCAAATAAGGTTGCTTCAGTATTTTTATCTCCTATAAATTTAGTGAATTTAAAATCAAAACCTAGGTCTGTTAGTGCTTGATATCTTACACTAGCAGATATAGTCTTAGAATAATCTATCAAATTAATAATCCCATTTATATTCAGTGATATATCCTCGTCTATAAAATCATTAATCTTGGTAAAAACAGCCGCATAATACTTACTATTCATATTTGCTTGATATACCCTTGATAGATATTCTGCTTTTTTGCTTTGTTTTTCGTGTAAATCAGTTATGCTATCAATTTTGTGATATATATTTTTGTCATATCCATTAGAATTATAATAGAGTTCACCTGATACACTTATTCTATCGGAGATATCTCCATGGTCAAAACACTTTGTAAATCCAGCACTAATCCTGGAGGTCCATTTATCATCTTCTTTTTCCACAATAAATGTATCATAATCCATAATATTATAGTTATCACCTTTAGATAGACTGATCTCTCCCCTTAAGTCTATATCACCCATTCTACTGGAAATATCGTATCCGTAGACTGGCTTAAAATCTTTTTTAGTCCATGCTGAGAAAGACATCTCAGTATTACCTGTCAAGAACTCATATTTCCCTGAAATAGCTATATCCTCTGTGGAGTTTATATCCCTAGTATCCAGGAAAAAATAAATGTTTTTTTCAACTCCATATGGGAGATGAACCTTAACACCTTCTGTTCCCTCTCTGTTTTTATCCATATCACTTATATCTTTTCTTTCAATATTTATAAGGTCTGTAGGGTTCCAGAAATAACTCCTACCCCACTTTAAAACCTGTTTTCCAGCTTTAATATATACTTTGTTTCTATAAGGAATATCAAGAGTAAGCTCTTTTATAAGATAGTCTGTAAAACTTTCACTACTCTTATCATTATAATCATAGTATAATTCAAGATCTAAAAAACCTTTTATTCTATTCTTAAATCTTGCATCAAATAATATATTAGCAGCCAGCTGAGCACTTAGAGACTCATTGGCTATATTATTCTCATCCAGTTCACTCATTTTAAACCAAATATCCTCTAAATTATAATTAATATGGCTTACTACTGTTCTTATATTGCCAGATATACCTAGACTCTGTTCATCCAATTCCTCTGCAGCATTTTCACTTACTACATCTATCTCTTCAACAAACATATCTCCCGAAAATAAATCCTCTTCAGAAAATATATCACCTGCAGGGAAATCACTCTCAGCAAAGACAAGAATTGAAGACATTAATATCAGTACTGTTAATGCACAGGACAAAATAAGTATTTTTTTTATCATATTTAACACCCCTATTTACTGAGACTTTCCAAATATGCTTTGGTAAATACATAGTCCTCTATTTCATGAACTGAAATATTATTTATATTGACTAAGGTCTTATTCCCTTTTTCAAATTCATCAATATACATGGACTTTACATTAAAATATTTTCCGTCTATAACAGTATATTTAAGAAAATAGGATGTCTGCATCAAAGTCCCACTCAGTGAATAACTCTCTGATTTTAGAGGAATAAAATTGTCCTGTCTTACCCAGTATATCTCTTTAGGATAAGAAACATCATCTATTTTTGCTTCTAACTCAAATCGATATACAGGTATATCTCCTAATTGGCTCTCTGATATAATTTCTTTTCCATCGTCATCAATAGCAGCTCTATATGTGTCAATGTAATTCCTGTTTTCAAAATCTTCCCCTGAGGCATCTGACCCAGCAATACTCTCATCACGGTTTATGTGTTGAAAAGTCCTGGTGTTTCTCTTATATAACCAGAAATTATCACCTACCCTTAAATAACCATTGCCTTTTTCCACCTCTGGTTCTGTCATAATAATTAAGAAAGAATCATCTTCATCTCTTAGGTAATAGATAGACTTATATACCTTAACGCCCTCTCCTACCTTTTGTTGAGTTATCTCGACTTTAGCAGTACCATCAGAGTTTAGTTGTAGATTATTATCCATAGTTTTCAATATGGTTTCTACTTCTGGAAGAGAAGCTGCTGCAAGATTACCAGATAAGAATAGTAACATTGCCAACAAAACAAATATAAATTTACGCATTAATATACCTCCCTGTTCAATCTTTTTTTTCTTTACCCAACTTTTGGAGTTGAAATATACACATAAAGCCAGGTTAGCCATAACTTTATTCACTGAAAAAAACTAATTCCCCATTCCTCTTCCAAGCTATAAATAACAAAAAATCAAATTGGCTTACGCCATAATCAAAACAATGTAAATTTGATAAAATATAAACCATTTCAAACTCACTTCATGTTTCGACGGCCTCGACGGCCTGGTGCTGGCCCGTCTTTGCGTTTATAATGAAGGGGCAGTAAAACAGAATTTTGTTAACCATTTATAGCCATCCATGTGGGATGGGAGTTTTTTATAATGTTCATTCAGAAAATGGCTAACCTGGAAAATATAAAAACTCCAAAAATTGAACCATTAATTTCAGACTTTTTGCAACTTACTCGTAATGCCTTAGGGCATCAACTGCAGACATATTAGCAGCCTTCCTGGCTGGAAAATATGCTGTCAAAGCTGCAATAAATAATATCAAGATAAAGTTTGTAGCAACTCCAAGTGGATTAATTTTGAAATTTAGATGTCCGTCTTTCAATATCATGCTTAAGGCATTATCTACACTCAATTCTATAGCCCCAAGTCCGTACATTAAAATTACTCCTACAATAACACCCACCAAACAGGAAAAAAATGTAAGTAGTAATGTCTCCATTACAAACTGGTTTCGAATATCTTTTTTCTGCATACCTATAGCCCTTACTGTACCTATCTCTCTTGTTCTTTCTTTAACAGTCATTCTAAGTGTGTTGATTACCCCGATTAAAATGATAAAGAATAGAATCATTACTGCTATAAATGTCACTAAATTCAGTACATCCTCTAGCATCATAATCTCACTGGCACCTTCATACATGGTCACCACATCAATTATATCCTGATCAGTATTGATCTTTCTCTGTTCTTTATGTTTCTTTTGTAATTCCTGACTATCTGCACTCCGCTCAAGTAGCTTCCACTCTGTTGCCATACTAGCATAAATACTACTATTTTTACTAATATAGTTCAGATCTGTCTTAGCAGGTAAATACTTTTGATATGTCTCATGTATCCGTTCTTCATTAAGTAATATAACATTGTCACCTAAGTCACTATCAGATTCGTATATGGCATCAATAGTAAATTCTTCACTATATGGCCCCATATACTTACTTTGATAGTGGTAATCAAATTTATCTCCTAAATGAAGACTTAAGGTTTTAGCCATTATATAACTTATCATCACACCATTTTTAGTGAAGGCCTCTTCACCATCACCAGAAATAATATTAATACTTTCTTTCATGATGGCTTTGGCTTCTTCAGTATTCTTATAGGCTAAGAGACGGGTTTCCTCTGTGCCTATATTTCCTATTATTGAAATAATCCCAGGTTGTAGTTTTTCCTGTAATAAATCTGCATACTTTTTAGCAGTAATTTTAGGGTTATTTAAGGTTAACTGTAAACTTGCTGACTCCCATGGTTTATAACCAGCCAGGTTTTTAACATAGCCGGCATCTAGAAATGTGACTAGGTCCATAAAAGAGTTGCCAGCATTAGCAATTGCAATTACAGTAAGCTTTGCAGACTGCATTTGTCCAGTAACCATTGGAAACCTTATTTTAACTACATCATGTAAACCTACATTTAGTGATTTGGCTTTTGATTCAGATATAATTATTGGGTGCTCTATATCTTTATTAAAATAATCATTAAAGTCTCCCTCAATAAGTGTAAAGAAGTCATCAAAAAACTCCTCACCTGCATCTTCACCATCTACTCCTATAACCATAATATTGTCTGCTTCACCATTACCAACTGCCTGTGCAAATATCCCCAGACTTTCACCCATTCCCAGTATATCTTCTTCAGGTACTGTCTCCCTAATAATTTCCTCAATACGTTCTTTATCTCTTAGCATAGTATAGTTTCCACTAGGATTCCCTTGAACAACTAAATGGCCAAAGGCATATGAAACTATATCATTTATGAGTACATCCACCAGACCGTGGGAAAATGAATTAGCAATGACTAAAATAATCATACCAATAGCAATACAACTACCTAGTAGGATATTTCTTCTTTTTTGTCGAAATAAATTTCTTAAACTTAATTTGAATATTAACTTCATCTTATCACCCCCATTTATTCCCTGATCATAGCATCAAGTGGAACTATTTTACCTACTACCCTTAAGGGGTAGAGGACTGACAATAATGTTACTATACTTAATTCTACTACTGCTATCAACAGATCTGCCATAGTAAATAACGGGTTTAATTTGCTACCACCGTAAACCATCTGTAATATCTCATTAGTAGTAGTTATATTTGCTTGATTTAGCAGAAAAATAACTATTATACCAGTAATAATACCAATCCCACCAAAGAAGAAAGATATAATAGCTGTTTCTGATACAAACATCTTTCTCAAGAAGCCTTTTCTGGCTCCAATGGCCCTCATCATTCCTAATTCTGTAATTCTCTCAACAGCTGCCATACTCAGTGTATTCATTATAACAATACTGGCAACAATAAAGATAAGAA
>JADQBV010000401.1 GCA_016278415.1 Halanaerobiales bacterium | reverse complement strand
CGACAGGAGTTATCATAACATCTCTAGTATTTCCTGTCAAAAATTTTTTATCCTTATTTTAGAATTCACCTTATTACCGTAAAATACAATACCTAACACTAAAGCCCATCTGATTTTCTGCCGAAATCTACAGCTCTTCTAAAAGAAACTACAAAGTTAACTTTTGTCTAATACTGCAGCTAATTAAGACCCTGGATTATATTTATATATTATCTTTAAGTGCATTTAAAGTTTCAATATATTGTTCAAAAACACCTTCACGTAAGCAATAACAGATCCTAGGACCTTCAATTTCACCTCTTATCCATCCAGCTTCTTTTAATATTTTTAAATGCTGTGAAACTGTAGACTGCGATATTGGTAATTGTTCAACAATACTACTAACCATACATTTTGAATTAGGATGTAAATTAAGCAAAATTTTGATTATTTCAATTCTATGAGTATGACCAAGAGCTTTAGATAAGTCTGCCAACTTTTCTTTTTTAGTTTTGTCCATTATTATCTCCCTTATTAATTCTTATTTTAGCAACATCTAGTTTTTGATGTACCCGAAGAATTGTTATCACAACATGATTGACTTTCTTTACTACCTATTATGCTTGAAGCAGCAATAAGTCCAGCTTTAATGATTAATTCAGCTGGTATTTCTTCATATGTTTTCCCTCCTACTGTAATAGTTCTACAGTCAGTAGGACCACAAACATCACAACACTGGCTTTCATCGACCTTCCCCTCAATCCAATTTTCTAATGGTATATCATTTAGCAAAATCATATTAGATTGTAAGGGAGCTTCTTTAAATTCTGTTTCTGAAAGCTTTTTCTTTTCTAATACAACACTTAATCCCAATGAGCTAAGTGATTCTTCAAGACTAGAAACCGCTTTTACCAACTCTTCTTCTGTTCTACCACACCTTGGACAAGTCTTCCCACCAGTCACAAGCCTTTTCCAACTTATTCTTAATTCTTTCATATTTACCATCTCCTTTAATCGTTTATCGTCTATTGACGATTATATCAAAAAATAGCTAAGTATGCAAATTCAAAAATACTAGATTATAAGTTATTTTATGAAGACAAGAATTTTTGTAGCAAAAATATTGATTTGAAACTACATATTACCCTATTAAAACAATAACCCAACTAATTGGAAGTTCACTAGTCAATTACACTTTAGTAAAACATTCAAAAAAGGGTCAGTATCACTCCTTCAAAATATAAAAAGATTAATAACTGCCCCATATCTATTACTTATATTCAATATAGTGTCAATTATATTTTTTATACCTTAATTAAATTTACCTCAGTTTTAATAATAGGCGTATTAAAGGTCGGAGGATATATGCTTTCCTAGAAATTTGTCGACCACTTTAAGTTAAGGGTCAGGTCTTCACCTCTACTTATTACTTCCTCTTCCTTAATCCATGGTATATATTTTAAATTTATTGACATTCGAGTATCCTTCCAGCTAGGTATGTTGATCTGGGATTCCAGTCCAAAGGCCGTTGTCAGAGAAGAGATAAGGTCGTTCTTTTCGGTTTTTTTATAGAATACTCCAAATCTGCTACGTCCTAGACCGGGATAAAGTCCAGCATCAGCCGTCAGGCGAACTTCTCCAGACCTTCTCTCTTTATCCTCACTGCTATCTTCCACCCGCCAAGAAAGAGATGGGATCAGGTTCCATCTAGCTGTTGGAATGGTTAAGGCACTAAAGGATCGGAGATAAGAATTCTGAATATCATCATAGTCCCTCCCTTTACCTAAGACAATTGAAGACTGGAAGGAATAAGAGTTAAAATCTTTTCCAGCCCTGAATAACATCGAATTGTTCTCTTGCAGCTTTTTTCCCGGAGTGTGGGTTGAATCCCCCTGATAGGACAGATTATAATTCCAACCTATAGCAGGCTGATATACATACTCCAGATTATAAATACGCTTTTCTTCCATTATCTGTTCGCTCTCTACTTCCTCAGTCTCTATCACAGAAGTATACAAGTTCAGACGGCTTACCTCACTAGTTCTGACAATACTCCGTAGGGCTATTTTTTCCGTACTACCATAGCCGGACAGAGAAATAGAACTGCCGGTAGTAGGGAAATCCTCCTCCAAATAGGTATAGTCCAAACCGAGTTCCAATCTGTGGAAGGGTCGATCATAGTGAATCGCCAGCGCCTTACCGCTTTTACTCCGTAGCTGGTCAAGCCCCTGTACTGTTTCAAACCGAAGGAAAGAGCTTTTCCAGGGGATACTGCTTTTTATTCCTGTATACTGGTAGCCATTATCTTCCCCCAGTTGCAGGTAGAACCCCTTGATTTTTCCTACATCCCATAAAGATACTTCCCCTACAAGACCAGAGGTCTTATTTACAGAAATACCTAATCCGGAAGAAGAGGCACACTCCCCAGAGAACATTGATAAACTGTATTTCCCGAATTTACCAGGGCTCTTATAGTTTAGAACCCCACCTTTAATTCCCGGAGAAACCTGCAAGAGTTCTGATCCTGTATAGGCAGCAACATCCCCCCATAGGAATTCTAGGTTTTGATTATTAATTCCAAGGGAATAGTGATCTTGATAAGCATAATAATTATGATAGGAAAAAGCAGGTATTCCCGAAGGGTAGTCAGTCAGGTGGCCCCTAAAATTTAACCTCAAATGAAACTGATCCCACCGATTCTGGATATTCACCTTCACCGTATCTGTTAATTTCGCTAGGGGAAGAATATCTGTCCGGATCGTATGTGAACCACTAATTTCCAGCCTGGAATGGGTGGAAATATCCACCTCAAACCGCCAGCGTTTTTCAGAATAGTTTTCGGCCTTATCTCTGAGACTTATTAAGACTTCATGAGCACCTTTACCAAGTCCAAACCCGGATCGGTAACGGAGTAAAAGTTGCTGAAACTCCGCCTGACCAGTAGGATCGATCTCCTCTATAATTACACTATCACTAACTTCAATCCCATCTAGGTAAAAACGAATTGTTTCCTGCTGGATACCTGAATCCCTATCTGAAACCAGGACTTCAAACCAGGGTCGGTCTATTTCCAGTACTGAGTCCGGAAGAGGGTTTCTAATCACAATTTTAGGTCCTCTAGTATCGGAGACGGTGAGAGGTGATGCCTTTACCGATGTGATTCCTAAAAATACCAAAAATACACAATATATTATTAAAATATACTTATCAGGGGTCTTAAAAACCCCTTTTTTGAATAGTTGTTTAAGTAACAAATGATATCACCCCTCTTTCTTTTGTGCTAATAATTATGTCAAGGAGATTAATCTCTTAATAGAAAATCCCTCCATAAGGGCAAACCATATAATTCTCCTCTTACCAGGATAAACTCCCAAACCCAAAACCAGACGGCTTAGCTGTCAAATTGGCAATTCCAGCCATAACTGTGGTTCCCTCAAAAGAAATTACCATAGAAACAACCTTCCATTCCCCGGTTCCCCTGACCATCTCCCAGGTAATGGTACCGGCATCTGTTTTCAGCTGTGGGATTAGTGGATCTTCAGCACTCTCATATACCTCAAAGACCTGTGTGGCGATACCACCGTTTCCCGACATCTTCGATAAAGTGAATGTACCCATTACCATATCAAGTGTATAACCATGCCCTCCCTCCTGGGGAGACTTTCGCCACTGTAATTGTTCCACCTCATCTGCAGATAACTCTGTCGATAATAGATTAAACTGCTTATCATAACTGAACCCCGCCTCTTCAATGGTCAGAGCAAATTGATTCTCGTCCAGGATACTTAACATCCCTTCCACATCATAGGACTCTACTGCAGTCTCAAATGGGTCCAGAACAGCAATAATATCATTCCTTTCCTCCAGGTCTACTTGATCACACCCAGAAAGTAAAAGTAATATAATTAAGCCTGTTAAAGTATACATAATATATTTCATTATAACCCCCTCCTCTGGTTTATCCTAGAGCTAACTGCCGCCAAAACTCCCACTTCTTTAAGTGGGAGATAAGGGGCACTAACCTCCTGGATTCAAAAAAACTCCCTCTGAAACTAAGAACACACTCTAATATCCAATTGGCATTAATTCTTTATTAAGGCTGAATCCCGGAACACCCTTCCAATTACTTTCTGCACCGGGATACTATCTTAGCTAAAACTGGAAACGTCCGAAACCAAAACCTTCCCGGTAGTTATCCCAGCTAAAGGTTACCGTCTGGACCACAACATTACCGATCTGGTCAGACACCCGGATGGAAACTGTATGATCTCCAGCTTCCAGCTGCTGATTCAACAGGTAATAAATTCGGTTACCAGTAGTTGAAGTAGGAATCTGCCACTCACCACTGTCAATCCTAATTTCCACACTCTGCTGGTCTACCCCTGAACCACTATCCAGCAAGTCCACCATAATCATCGACCCGGTGCTAACGTTGACCTCCTGGCCCTCTGTAGGATTGATAAAGGTGAGCAGTGGAGCCGTATCATCTAGGGTAAATGTCAGCCTTTCATCCCCTACATATGGATTCCCGGCAGTGTCTGTTCCAGCTACTGTTATATCCGCATTAGTGTTACCTGCCGGTACATTCCAATTGTAGGTCCAGGTAAGACTGTCCCCACTATTGGTCATCAAAGCCCCTGATACCCCACCATTAGTTATTGTTATTGTAGGTGAAGCTGCCATCAATTCACTGAAGACAGCAGTAATAGTGACCAGATCTCCTTCACTGACAAAACTGTCTGCAGGTTCACTTGAGAGTGAATTTAAGACCGGGGCAATTCCGTCAATCATTATTCCAGAGGTATCTCCGGTATCCAAGGTCAGGACTGCCTCATTACCCCTGTCATCATTAATTATTCCACCGTTTAGCATGATACTTAAGCCGACCTCAAGACCATCACTACTGTGGTCCCCATTCTGAATTAAGTACTGGAATACCAGAGTGTTTGTACCTGAGCCGCTCAGATAGACTGCTTGGACCGAACCTCCAGTATGTTTAAGCTCCAGATAGGGAGTCCCCAGACTACTATCCACCAGCACAGGTTTATCAAAGTTAACCATAAATGCCAGGGCTTCCCCAATACCATAGAGCCCATCACTAGGAAGATTAACTGCTACAACTTCCGCTACATTTACTACACTTATTAGAAAATCTGCTGTACTGTTTGAACTGTCACTGCTTTCTGCCAGTACTGTAATACTGTGTGTAGAACTGGTCTCATAATCAAAGAGATCTGTCCCGGAGACACTCACTACCCCGGTATCCGAATCTATGGTAAAGCGCCCACCAGCATCATTGGTCAGGCTGTAAGTTACTGTGTCGGCAGTGTCCTCATCAACAGAAGAGGCTGTAACCCCTACTAATGTACCGTTGACAGTTACCTCTGGAACCTCATTTCCCATCGGGTTACTATCAGTTACCGGGCCAATATCGTCATTAATATCTGTAATACTGATGACAAACTGTTTTTCAAAGCTCAAACCTCCGGAATCTGTAGTCCTTACGTGGATACTATAACTGTCTTTGACCTCATAGTTCGGTACAATAGCCAGTTGGAGTGAGCCTCCAGCAATGTTAACACAGTCGTTATCTTCACTTCCATCTCCACCTACAAGTTCATAGCTAAAGTTGGTATCCCCGGTATCTTCATCTATTGTAGAGATGGTTCCTATCTCACTACCAACAGGGCTATTTTCATCGATGGTACTGTTAGAGAGAGCAATATCTGTGGGGGCATCATTAACATCGCTAATACTTATGACAAACTGTTCTTCAAAACTCAGCCCTCCAGAATCAATGGTCCTTACCCGAATATTATAACTGTCTTTGTTCTCATAATTCGGGACAACAGCCAGTTTGAGTGAGTCTCCTCCACCCCCTGCAATTGTGAAACTGCTGTTATCAGTATCACCTGTACCTGCTACCAGCTCATAGCTAAAGAGCTCGCCGGCATCTTCATATGTGGTGGAGAAAGTTCCTATCTCACTACCAACAGGACTATTTTCATCGATGGTACTGCCAGAGAGAGCAAGGCCTGTGGGGGCATCATTTTCATCCAGAATACTGATGGTAAACTGTTTTTCATAGGTCAGTCCCCCTGAATCTGTAGTCCTTACTCGGATACTATAGCTGTCTTTGACCTCATAATTCGGGACAACAGCCAGTTTGAGTGAGTCTCCTCCACTCCCTGCAATTGTGAAACTGCTGTTATCAGTATCACCTGTACCTGCTACCAGCTCATAGCTAAAGAGCTCGTCGACATCTTCATCTGTAGTGGAGAAAGTTCCTATCTCACTACCGACAGGACAATTTTCGTCGATTGTACTATCAGAAAGAGCAATATCTGTTGGAGGCTCATTAATATCATTAATGGTAACAGTAAACTGTTTTTCAAAATTTAATCCCCCGGAATCTGTAGCCCTTACCCGGATACTACAGGTATATTTGTCTTCAAAGTTCAGGATGGCAGCCGTTATGAGTGAATCACCATCAATACTAAAAGAGGCATTATCTCCACTTCCTTCTCCAGCTACCAGTTCATAGCTAAAGGTGGTATCACCGGCATCTTCATCACTGGTAGCGAAGGTTCCCACATGGGTATCGACAGAAATATTTTCATCAACATTTAGAGTGGCATAAATGCCTGTGGGAGCTTCATTTACATCAAGAATACTGATGGTGAACTGTTTTTCATAGGTCAGTCCCCCTGAATCTGTGGTCCTTACCCGGATACAATAACTGCTTTTGGCCTCATAGTTCGGAACAAAAGCCAGTCTCAGGGAGTCTCCTCCATCCCCTGCAATTGTGAAGCTGCTGTTATCAGTATCACCTATGCCCGCTACCAGTTCATAGCTAAAGGCATCCCCCTCATTATCAAGATCAACATCAGCTGTCGATAAAACTGCCACCTCTGAGCCGGCTTGCGTATTTTCAGCAACTGTGGAAGAAGACAGTGTGATATCTGTCGGGGCATCATTCACAGGAGTAATATTAATTGGTATATTCAGGACCGCCGATTTTGGACCACCACTACCTGTATACCCATTATCATTAATATCTATAGTCAGGGTGAAATTCCCGTTTGTATCATCTGCGCCGATATAGGAAATATCATCCAGCATGGAATGAATGAAGCTTAAATAACTGGACATAGAAATTGTCGTAACACCATAATTATTCAGAAAACCAGAATCCACATGAAAAGTTGCAGACACTCTATCTGTGCCTCCATCAACATCATGGATTCTAATATCAGCCAGTGAACAAGTTTCATCTTCATTAAGAGTAATACTGTCAGGGGCTGTAATATAGGGAGCATCATTAACTGCATTTACTATAACTGTAGAACCCACTTCAATGATAGTAGTATTCACACCTCCATTAGCTGTACCACCACTATCTTTAATGCTAGTTATTGTCACCGTCCGGGGTGTAACCGAAGGTACATCACTGGTATTGTAGTAGGTGATTCCATCCAGCATTGTTTGAGTATCTACAGTACTTAGCGTTCCGCCCACAGTTATTGTAGCAGTACTGCCAGAGAGGGCCACACTATAGGCATATCCACTGTCAGTAGTTCCTGAACTGCCGTCTATAAGGACCACCGCGGTTCCATCAATACTGAGAATTTCATCAGTACCATTTGCCAGGTCCGCAACTGTCAGGGTGATTTCGCTGATATCCTGTCCGCTTTCTACAGTATCGACTACTGTCCCGGAAAAAAGGCTGACTGCTCCACCATCTTCAATAAAGACCGGGTCAGCCCGGGTTGCGGTCAGAGCCGGTGCATCATTAATTGCATTTAATGTCACTCTAGACTCCACTGTCAGGTAAGTAGTATTCACACCTCCATTAGCTGTACCACCACTATCTTTAATGCTAGTTATTGTCACCGTCCGGGGTGTAACCGAAGGTACATCACTGGTATTGTAGTAGGTGATTCCATCCAGCATTGTTTGAGTATCTACAGTACTTAGCGTTTCGCCCACAGTTATTGTAGCAGTACTGCCAGAGAGGGCCACACTATAAGCATATCCACTGTCAGTAGTTCCTGAACTGCCGTTTGTAAGGACCACTGCGGTATCGTCAATACCCAGAATTTCGTCAGCACCATTTGCCAGGTTTGTAACTGTCAGAGTAATTCTCTCAATACTCTGTCCGACCTCAACAGTAGAGACTGTCGCCCCGGAAAAGAGGCTGACTGCTGGACCGCCTTCAGTAAAGACCAGGTCAGCCCCGGTTGCGGACAGAGTCGGTGCCTTAACCGGGGTAAACACAACTGTGGTGTTTACTGCCCCGGATCCTCCATGACCATCACTGACTGTTATTTGAATACTTCGGTCAGCAGGAACAGGATCAACATTATTAATGTTTTCATAAGTCACTGCTTGTAGAAGTGCTGTTACCCGTGCCAGTGTGGCATTATAATTAAAGTGTATACCCAAATCATTACCGGCAGCGAGATTATTAATCAGGGTGCCGATTATCGTCCCACTCACACTAACATTACTTCCGGCTGTTGTCCCGGCCAGACTTATAGCACCACTGGTATCGAGACTCAGAATATCTTCGTCAGCTATTTTACCGCTGATAATAGAGACATGTAGTTGTCCCCCGTTTAAATGGGGTGGATCATCTCCATCCGCCAGAGTTGCAGCTGCAAGGGTATCAAGCAGAACCGGGGAAGAGCCTTCTACATATTCCTGTATATCACCGTCCAGATTGTAGATAACAGGAGGACGGGAGATTACACTGATTGTGAAAGGAACACTAAGACTTTCTTCGCCACTGTTAATAACACCGTCACCATTACTTATAGTAAGGGTAAACTCACGGTTACCAATATCCGATGGTACACTGTATCTCAGATTCTGCAATAGTGTTGAAATCCGGCCTGGTGTTGAACTTGCACTGTTGAAATTAATCTCGAGGGGATTTCCGCCCTGTCCATCATATGTACTATGAACTGTACCAATGCTTACACCCCCAACCTGTACTGTTTCTCCGGGACCAATCGTCCCATCACCCCAGGCTGTCACAGTTGTACCATCTACAGAAAAATAACCATTAGCGACACCTGATTTATAAGTGATTGTTAGATAACCACCATTGTAATCCGGCGAATCGACATCATTGACCTCAGCATCTCCACCGACATCAATCCCAACCACCTGATCAATATAGGTACTGGCATTGTCTCCATTCAGGTTAAAAATTGACGGCGGATCGTTAACAGGTTCAACCTCCACGCTAGTGTTCACTGCTGTTCCGGCTGCAGTGGTTCCATCCTGAAGATACACTTCAATCTCCCGAGCCCCGTCAATGGGATCTGCTGTATTGCTATTTAAATAGGTCAGGGAGCGAATTAGTTGTTGAGCAGATAGTACTGTCACAGATGAATTTAAATCAACAATTAGACTATTTCCAGAACTGCCGTTAGCACTAATTGTCCCGATAACATTCTCCTCAACCGCTACCTGACTGCCTACAGTCATACCAGCCGACAGGGAGACAGTAGACGTAGCACTGGTATAGACAGCCAGCACATCCTCACTGCTGACACCTCCACTAGTGATGGAAACCCTTAATTCACCCCCCGTAAGTCCCTCAGGATCCGGGTCTGTTACTGCGGTATCACTGTTCAGGTCAAGGAAAACAGGGGCTGCCCCTTCAATAAAAGTGACACTATCCCCATCCAGACTGCTGATAACCGGGGAATCAGGCACATCATAATTAATCACAAACTGCTCTGCTGCCTTATTATCATAACCACCAGCACTCTGGGCCGCCCCGGCAGCAATATCCATCGTTACATCACCCTGAGCATCTGGGGTAATATCAGCTGTATAGCTTGTCTCACTACCGCTAAAATTACTAAATATCCCATTCCCCACCATCAGGTCTGCTGCCTCAAATCCACTTACCACTTCACTGAAAGTTATCGTAATAGGAATTGGTGCGGTATCTGTAGGACTACTCATAGATGAACCGATCTGGACAGTAGGACGCTGAACTACTGCAGTGGAATAGCTAGTCAGATTATTATCCAGATTACCGTCATTACCACCGGAGACTTCCACCCTGTTCTCCACACTTTCCGGTGTATCCAGGGCAACATCAACAGTAAGGGTCAATACTGGATAACTCTGACCGCTATTGAGTACATCACTGCGGGTAGCGGTCAAAGTAGAAAGGTCAGTGGTCCAGCCGTCGCCACTGAAGTCAGTAGCTGTCAGACCGGCAGGCAAGATGTCAGTCAGGGTTACCTCACCACTGGTCGCCATTTCCCCTGTATTACTTACCGTAATCGTGTAGGAAGCGGTCCGGCCCTGAACAAACTCTTCTGTCGGAGTAATCTCTGCTGTTAAGTCCGGAGTAACTACCTCATATTCCCGGGTATAGTCTTCTGCCCCATAAGCAGGAAAACTATATGAAACACTATGTACTCCGACAACTGTAGTATCCAGCTCATTCTCAGCAGCACCATCAGGGTCTGTACAGGAGACTGAATAACTCCTGCCCAGGACACTTGAGCAGTAGGTCTGATCCAGCCAGGTCGCCCCACTTAAGGTAGAGATATCAGTCCCATATAGAGTCAACCAGACCGGTTCAGGTGTTGTAAACTGTAAATTAAAGTCCAGGTTCTCCCGGGTATAGTCTTTTTTAGTTGAAACAGCAGGACTCTGCTGGCCGATTGTTTTAGCTCCAGTATAGCTGTCATACCATGTTTTCTCCGGCCCACCGGAGAAATCGAGTTTCGCTGCATCGATTGTAACATTAGTAAGATTAGTCATTCCTGTAAAGTTAACACTACTTAAATTTACAGCACCAGAAAGATCTACTGTCTTGAGAGGTGGAGTAAAATATGATGGATTGAACCAGTCATTAAAATCTGCATTGGTAATACCTTGACCATGATATGAAAAAGATAAAAGACCGATACAGCTGCCGAAAGAATTTTTACCAATCGAGTTGACATTGTCAGGTATATTGACTTCTGTTAGATTATAACAGTTGGCAAATGCAGCAAAACCGATTGTGTTTAATGTACTAGGAAAACTAACCCCTGTAAAACCTGAATTTTGGATAAATGCAGTATCACCGATTGACATAATCCCCTCAGGTATAACCAGAGTACCTGTCAAACCTGGACAGCTTAAAAAGGCATCATCGGCAATTAAAGAAAGCCCACTGCCGATAGTTAAAGTACCATCAAAACCTGAACAATATGAAAAAACACCCTGGTCCATTGTTAATACACTGTCCGGTATTACCAGATCCCCGATAAATCCCTCACACTGGGAAAAAGCAAATTCTCCGATTGTCTCTAAACCACTACCCAGGGTCAGGGTGCCGTTTACAAAACCAGCACTGTGATAAAAGGCATGGTCGCCGATGGTTTTTACACTATCGGGTATTACCAGACTGCCGGTCACCTTGTCCGCATCATAGAAGGCAAAACTGCCAATTGAGGTAACCCCAGCTGGGATTACCAGTTCACAGGTAAGATTGGTAGACCCGTGAAAGGCAGAATCACCGATTCTCAATATACTGTTAGGCAAGATTATTGTCTCTAGTAATAAGGTCTGCCCTCCATATTTTGCAAAAGCATTATCAGGTATCTCATTATTTACACAATACACTTCTGATAAGTCCAAATATGTAAGAGTACCTGTACCACTAACAATCATAGTCTTTAAGGTATAAAAATCGGTTCCTGTCAGCATATATCCGTCAGAAATAAGCTTCAGACTGCTAATAGTAGACCGGTCACCTCCAGCTACATCATCGAGCCTAGCCACTAGGTCATCACCAGAAACCAGAGTCACCGTAATCAAATCAGCCGGTTCTGCTGATACAGGCACCTTTACCATTACCACCAATAAAAGAATTACCACCACTTGAAGAAAATACTTTTTGTTCATAATAAATATCTTAACCTCCCTTTTCCAATTATTACTGTCTCTCTTTTACTGTCTTTCCCTTATCCAATTAAGTATCATTCAGCATTAATCTATATAAAAATAAAACTATATCAGGCGAAATCCTCCCTACCTTATTGTTAGCTACCCTAAGTTTATCACAACTAAAAAATATTAAAACTGTACTTTAGTACAGTCTTGACTGTACTAAAGTACAGTTTTTCACAAACAATTAATTTTACTTTAAAAAACAACTCGATTTTAATATATCTGTTTTATTTCTGTTATATCCGTTTATTCTTGAAATTTAAAGGATTTATTTAATCTATCAAGAAAAAATACTTAGTGGAAACTATAATACTAATTTTTATACAAAATTAGATGATACTTTGAATAGGAGATTGGTTTAACGGTAAAGTAACAAGAAGATTTTTCATACAAGGTCGATTGTATGAATGGCTACATAAATTTTTACTGTTGAGGGGAATAATATCTAATTCTCGGATGGATTTATGTATATTTGTTATTTTCGATGTCAGTCATCGATATGAGTTAATGATTCGAAAGGGGAATATAGATGAATGATAAAATTAAGTCTGAGGTTTTAAAAGAGTCAAAAAATATTTTTGAACCATATGCAGACAAGCTTAAAGTCATACATAATACAAGCGATAATTTTTACTTGAATGCTGACTATTATCCTAAAATTAACAAAGATCTGTATTTTGGTTCAGTTCATAGAAAAAATTACGTTAGCTTCTATCTTATACCTGTGTATCTTTTCCCGGAACTTCTTGAGGAGATTTCAGATGATTTAAATAAAAGAATGCATGGGAAATCCTGTTTTAACTTAAAGAAAATTGATAAAAAACTTTTTTAAGGATTGAATAACTTAACAAGTCTTGCTTATAAAAAATATGAAGACAATGGCTTGATACCATAGAAACTTAAATCCATAGATATATTTATATTTTAAATTTTTCTAATATACAAAAAAGCCAGGTTTCCCTGGCTTAAGATTTAATAATTATAACGAATATCTGTTACAATGGTATGTTCTTACCACCATAATCGTTCTACTTTACTATCTTTGACCTTGATTGAACCAGTTATTATTTAGAAGTCTAGTTTGAAAGACAGTTTCAAGAACAATTATATGTACACAAAAAAATGGCTCCCCGAGCAAGACTCGAACTTGCGACAAGATG
>JADQBV010000438.1 GCA_016278415.1 Halanaerobiales bacterium | reverse complement strand
CATACTTATAATTATCACCTTCTTTTAAACCAGCAATAAAAATAACCCATATTCCCTGACTATTTAATTTCTTCATTCTATTTTTTCTGCCATCCCAGTCATTAAAATCCCCTACAACTGAAACTGCTTGAGCATTAGGAGCCCATACAGTAAATCTAACACCCATTTCCCCATCTAACTCCATTATATGTGCTCCAAGCATTTTATAACTGTAAAATAAATTACCTTGATGAAATAAATATTGTTGATTATTATCTGGTATTATCCTATTATCTATATCAGATATAGACATATTTCACCTCTACTTTAAGCTTATTTTTAAAGATTTATCTAAAGCTTCCATCACATAATATATTCAGCAAAAACAAGATTATACCTTCTTGTTTTAAAAAAATATACTTTTTTTGTATTTATATATCAAAAGAGCACCCTTAATGAAGGATACCCTTAATATTTTCTTTCTTAATGTCATAATAATATTATATCACGTAACAAGAGGATCACCACTACATCTTAAATTAAACTTCTATATCTTCTTCCTTATCTACTTTATTTATAGTACCCATTTCAACTGTATCTTCTTCACTTACTGCTGCTGGATCGCTTATAACCTGTGTATTAGCCCAACGATCACCAAAACGCTGTCCTTTTTCATCTGACAGGAATAATACCAACTCAACAATAGAAAATACTATTGCGATTATAGGACCTAAAACCCAACCAATAATAGGAATAATGGCAATTAAACTACCAATAGCCAGGGGAATATTCCGCTTAGCGGAAACAGCCATATCTACTGTACCGCTTCTAGTCTTAAAACCTTTAGACTCATAATCTTTTTACCAATACTCTTATTTCTCCATTGTGCATCCTTAGTTATCTGGTACATAAGGCTATCTTTTAGCAATATATATGCTACACTTAATAATGCTCCGATCACTGGTAATATAAATGCTAAAAATCCTCCAATAAATCCATCAATTACTGCAGCTATAAATCTAGGTAAAAACTCAACTTTTTTATGTTCCATATATACCCTCCCTTTCAATCTGATTTTCGCTCATGACTCTTATAATAAGATATATCTTTATTGAGAAAATTGTGCAAAAGTTTTTAATATATCTCCAAATCCTTTAAGCACTTTACCTCTAATTTCAGATTTCAAAGTAATTAATCAGGGTTAGAAAAAAGCAGCTCAATTCGTTAGTAAAATTACTTTATAAATTACCACATTATTCGTAATATATGATGCTATTATACCTTAATTATAATCCCATTACAAGGGTTCAAAATTAAGGACTTCTACTTGGTCTAAATTATAAACTATTCAATGAGTTAAAAGAACAGATTTAATAATACTACAGACAGTATCCCCATAATCACAGTCAAAAATATATCCTTTTTAAATATAGCAACTATAAATGTTGGTATTGCTGCTAGCAGGAAAATATTATGATAGTTAATCATTAGTTTTCCCTCAACAATTAATATACCTGGAGTAAGTAAAGCGGCTAAAATAGCCACAGGTATAAATCTCAGCCAACGAATAATAATATCTGGAATTTCAATTCTGGTAAGAATAAGTAATGGTAAGGCTCTGGGTATATATGTTACCAGTAACATGGCTCCAAGCATTAATAGGTAGTTTTCAGCCATTTTTCAATCACCACCCCTATAGTAGCTGCTATTATAGTTGCCAGTATAATATTCCAATTGCCAGGCAGTAGATAAATAAATAATAGAGAAGATAGACCACTAATTACTGCAACAAAAACATCCAGTCTCCGCTGTATCTGCATTACAAGTAATACAATAAACATAGCTGGTAAAACAAAGTCCAAAGCAGGTAATTTACTTACTGGCAGTATATTGCCGAGAATTGCACCAAAAAAAGAACTAATAATCCAGCCTAGATAAGCACTTACACCCAATCCAAAGAAATACATTCCTTTATCTTCATACCTATCAATACCTACACTACTTACTGCAAAAGACTCATCTGTAATTAAAAACCCCAATATAGGTAAAAGTTTTTTCGAGGTTTTTTTGAAATGTAGACTTAAAGAAGCGCTCATAAGTATATGACGTAAATTCACTAGAAATGTCATCATTATAATTGGTATCATACCAGCACCAACTGCAAGCATATTAACACTGATTAGTTGAGCCGAACCGGCAAAAACTATAATAGACATTAAAACAGTTTCAATAGAACTCAAACCAGACCTTACTGCCAGAAGACCATAGGCTATTCCAATGGGTAAATACCCTAATAAAATAGGTATAGAACCCTTTACACCAGCAATGAAATCATTCTCACCTTGCATAATCCCACCTCTTCAATATATAAATAACAAAACCCTTTTTCTACTATTAATTACTACATTAGAATCAAAAAACCTGCAAATTATATCGATTATAACTAATATTGCTTTTATTTTCTAGGTATATGGGTTATAATAATTAACAAATGGAATTATTTTGCTAGTTACTATGAAAAATACTATAAGGAGGAATACACAAATGTTATCAGAAAAACTAGAACAAGAACTTAATGAACAGATTAAATATGAATTCTATTCTGCTTATTATTATCTTTCTATGGCTGCATACTTTGAGGATCAAACCCTTGATGGGTTTTCAAATTTCTTTAGAGTACAGGCCAAAGAAGAACAATTTCACGCTATGAAGTTTTATGACTTCATTAATGAAAAAGGTGGTCGTGTAAATTTACAAGCCCTTGACCAACCACCACATGAATTTGACTCTATTGCTGACGTTTTCAGTAAAGCGTTGGATCATGAACGTTTTGTTACTAAAAGGATCTATACATTAATGGATTTAGCTAAAGAAGAGAGCGAACATGCTACCATAAGCATGCTGCAATGGTTTGTAGATGAACAAGTAGAGGAAGAAAATACTATGGAAACATATTTAAAACAGGTACAACGTTTAGGTGAACAAGGATCAGGTATATATATGCTAGACAAAGAATTAAGTGCCCGTACCTTCACTCCGCCTGCGACTGAAGAATAAAAAAAGATCAAAATAAGTGTCAAATAAGAACAATAATGTAAAATATATTTGTACATATAAGAGGGTATTCCAATCAATAGGAATACCTCTTTTTTTTAGTTTAGCGAACCTCTTAGCCAATTGATATACCAAGGATACTTAAGTATTCCTAAGAAATATATAAACTAGGGTTATAAAAATAACAGATAGGGGAATTTACTAAGTTTTCCACGTACCACAACCCTTCATATTAATAACCATCACCAAAATTTATCTTTTTAGCATATCGTTTTCCTATATATGGCAATAATATTATTTGTGCTGATATCATTCCTGGCCCATTCTTATATCCTGTACTCATTCCTAAAAGCAAAATAAAATGTTCAAAAAATCCTTGAATAATTATTCCAAATATAATTCCTGATATTATTAGCAAAACCCTTATGCTTTGCCACAATATAGTTGGTAGTCTATATTTATACTTCCTATACCACAGATTTATTTTATATCCACCCCAGAAACCAGTCAAAAAAACATATCCCATAAAGAAAGTAAAGATGATAGTTCCTATCAATGAAAATGAACTCATAAAAGATATTAATAAACCGATAAACATGCCTATTAAACCACTGGCTGTAGCCCTTCTCCCATTGTTTATTATAAACTTATTTTCATCAAAGTACATTTTCCAATTCCTTTCTGTTTTGTATAATATTCAGGATCTTAGTAACGCTGTTGAGATGGAAATATCCCGGGTTACTTAAGATAAGTAGTCCGAGATATTTAATGTATTTCAAGCTATAATATTCTATAATTAACTATCCTTCACTTAATAGCACCCTGTCATCAGTTAACTCATGACCACTTTTTTCACTAAACTTTTTAACCAGATCATTTATAGTCATATCTTCCCGTTCTTTTCCCTGTAAATTTAATATTATTTTACCTTTATCCATCATAATAGTCCTATTACCCATCTCCAAAGCTTGTTTCATATCATGAGTAACCATTAAAACAGTTAATTTATTCTTATCAACAATTCTTTTAGTTATATCGATTATTTGAATGGCTGTTTTGGGATCCAAAGCAGCTGTATGTTCATCCAATAGTAGAACTTCAGGATCACCCAATGTAGCCATTAATAGTGTTAAGGCCTGACGTTGTCCACCAGATAATAACTTAACCGGATATTCCAATCTCTCTTCAAGACCTAATTCAAGCCAACTTAACATCTCTCTAAATTCCTGTCTTCTCCCTTTATTAATACCAAGTCTTAAACCACGCTTTTTACCCCTCATATAGGCAAGGGAAAGGTTTTCTTCAATGGTCATCTCAGCAGCAGTTCCTCTCAAAGGATCCTGAAAAACCCTTCCAACTAAAGGGGCTCTTTTATATGTTGGCCATTTACTTACATTAATATCATTAATATTTACATTACCTAATTCAGGCATATAAGTACCTGCAATCATATTAAGCAAAGTTGATTTACCAGCACCATTACTACCTATTATCGTAACAAAATCCCCAGCACTTACCTCAAGGTTAACACCCTTTAAAGCATAGTTCTCATTTATCTTACCCATATTAAATACTTTGTGTAAATCACTAACTTTCAGCATCTGATGCTCCCCTTTCCATGAGATGCTCAGCAAATTCATCCTGTATCATAAATTTCCTTAATGTTGGTGCCCCTAATGAGAGTATGACTAGAACAGCAGTAACAATCTTTAGGTCTGTCGGTGCAAAACCTAATTGTAAGGCAAGGGCAATTGCTAACCTATAAATAATAGCACCAACAATTACTCCTAAGGTAGCTAAAGGTATTTTACTGGTTCTAATAACAACCTCACCTATAATTACTGAGGCAAGACCAATAACTATCATACCAATCCCCATACCTACATCTGTAAACCCTTGATATTGGGCAACAAGTGAACCAGACAAAGCCACTAAACCATTAGCAAGGGCCAGACCCATTATCTTATAAACATCGGTATTTACCCCCAGGCTTTCAATCATAACTGGATTATTACCTGTAGCTCTAAGGGACATCCCCATTTCAGTATAAAGAAAATAGTCTAATAATAATTTAATTATAAATATAATAATAATAAAA
Organism: Halanaerobiales bacterium; assembly: GCA_016278415.1. Next base: position 7,985 of record JADQBV010000438.1, on the reverse strand, counting down.
CCAAATAAAGACACATAATCAGAGTTCATACCCAATCCTTCAATAAAATCCTCAATTCTATTTATAATTGTCGGCTCCCTTAACAAGGGAATATTAGACCTACCCATAATCCTTAGATTAATTGAATATAATGATGTCATTGTCAAAATACCTGCTAATAAACCAGCAATCTTTAATTTAGTATTTATAAGTCCAGTTATAATACCAGCACAACCCCCGGCAATGAAAGCAAATAATGTGGCTAAAAAAGGATCTGTACCCATAACTATAAACCTTGCTGTTATAGCAGCACCAAGGGGGAAACTACCTTCCACAGTAAGATCAGGGAAGTCTAAAATACGGAAAGTGATATAAACTCCCATAGCCAATAAACCAAAGGCAAGCCCTTGTTCAACTGTCCGAAATATAAGATTTATCCACATAATTCCAACTCCTTTCTAATTAATTATAACCCCGCCCCATAAAGAGCGAGGTTATATCTTATTAAAATAACTTTCATATCTAGTTTTTTATATCCAGTAGTATAACTATATCGATAACTACTTAAAACTTATTCTCAAATCTCATAAATAAGCTATACATTATAGTATCATAATTCGCTTCTATTCTATAATCTCAAATGCAATATCTCTTAATTCTGCAGGGATTTCAACACCCATTGCTTCTGCAGCATTTGCATTAATAATCAACCTTGTATCTTCTTGAGTCTCAATAGGCATTGTTTCTGCTTGGGCTTCACCATTAAGGATTTTCAAAGCCATTCTACCTGTTTGACGACCTAATTCATAATAATCAATACCAACAGTAGCTAATGCCCCGCCTCTAACACCACCTTCTTCACCAACTATCAAAGGTATGTCATTATCCTCTGCTACAATAACAACGGACTCAATAGCTGAAACAACAGTATTATCTGTAGGAACATAGATTGCATCTACTCTACCAGCCAAAGACTGAGCTGCCTGTAATACATTGGCACTAGTATCAGCAGAAGCCTCAATTAATGTCATTCCAAGCTCATCAGCAATCTCCTTTGCCATATTTACCTGAAGCACTGAATTGGCCTCACCAGCATTGTACACAACCCCAATAGTCTTTGCATCTGGAACAAATTTACGGATAAGTTCAAATTGTTTATCCATTGGCTGCATATCACTGGTTCCAGTTACATTTGTATTAGGCTTTTCAGCACTTTCCACTAAGCCTGCATCTACTGGATCAGTAACAGCTGTAATTAAGATAGGAGTATCCTCAATTACATTAGCAACCGCCTGAGCTGTTGGTGTTGCTATCGCCAATACTAAATCAAGCTTATCATTACTAAACTTCTGTGCAATAGTATTAGCTGTTGACATATCCCCCTGGGCAACCTGAATATCATAAGTCACATTCTCGCCTTCTACATAGCCATTTTCTCCAAGTACATCAATAAAACCCTGTCTCGCTCCATCTAGAGCAGGATGCTCAACAATCTGAATAACACCTATATGTAGGCTATCATCTTGCTGACCTTGATATACAAAAAAGACAACTAATGCCACCACAATAGCTATCAAAAAAATATAAATACCTCTACTTCTCGCCTTCTCCATATTTATCTCTCTCCCCTTTTATATATTAAAACATACTAGTTATCAAGATTATAACACGGGTAATAATCACCTGTCAAACCTTGAATCAGCTAGTGAACTACCTCTAAATATTAATTATATGTTTTAATTATATAATTATATATATCTATTAATGGTATCTCCTGCTTATCAGATATCTGCTTACAATCTTCATATTCAGGAGTGGATTTAATAAGTTTTCCTTCCAGAAAGGCCTTTTTTATCCTGACCTCTCCCCAAGGTGTCTGAACCTTTAGCACTTTTCTATCAAGAGAAACCCTAGTTATATTTTCAAAAATTCTAATACCCAGTGAGCTACTTTCCATAAAAATAATATTAAGCGATTTTTCTAAGACCCCTGGTGCTTTGCTATCTATCAAAACACTGAGCTTAACCGCTGGTCTATTTTTTTTCATCTGTATTGGCGTTAGATAGACATCTAAAGCACCACTAGCAAGTAATTTTTCGATGATATGCTGATAATATTCAGGATTCATATCATCTATATTGGTTTCCAGAATAGTTAGACTATCTTCATTATACTTTTTTTTTACCCCACCCTGCTCAGATTTAACCAAGTTAAACCTTCCAGTATTAACCCGCAATAAGTTAGGTATCTCTAAATCCCTACTACCTGCACCATAACCTGTAACCTTTATTTCCATATCTGGTCTAGGAGCAAAGCTTTCTGCTAATGTAGTAATAATAGCAGCCCCTGTAGGTGTAACTAACTCACTTTTTATTCCAGTGGAATAGATGGGAACACCTGATAACAGTTCCATTGTAGCAGGTGCTGGTAGAGGCATCTTACCATGCTGACATTGTACAAAGCCAGTACCAGTATGAATCCTGGAAGCAAAAACACGCTTAATTCCCAACAATTCCATACCAATAACAGAACCAACTATATCTACAATAGCATCAACAGCACCCACTTCGTGAAAATGTATTTTATCTATATCAGTCCCATGAATTTTTGCTTCAGCCTTAGCGAGATTTAAGAAAATATTTTTACTCTTTTCTTTTACGTTTACTGATAGTGAACTAGTATCTATAATTGTATTTATATCTGTTAAATTTCTACCATGCTGATGTTTATGACCGTGGGAATCACTATGGTCATGGTTATCACTGACCATATCCTTGTTATTACAAATATGTTCTCCCTTATTTTCATGACAATGTTCAGCATGATCTACATCCTTGTGTTTACAAGTATGTGCTTCATGGTCATGGTCATGGTCATGGTCATGGTCATGGTTATGGTTATGGTTATGGTTATGGTTATGCTCACATTCATGTTCATGCTTATGTTCATGGTTGATGTGTTTATTGTCCTGCTCATGATCATCAGACATATGAGAGTGATCATCTACTCCCAATAATTCTACATTAACATATGTTCCAGTAATACCCTCTTTAATAACTTTTTTTGTAATAATATTATATTCACTGCTTAATCCCAACTTATCCAGTTCCCGTAACAAATCATCTAGGTCAAGTCCCAGGTCTAATAAAGCCCCTAGAACCATATTTCCGCTAATTCCAGAAAACATATCAAAATATGCATCCACTATCGTTACCCACTTCCTTTCACAACATCATATACTATATACAGAATTCACTTAGCACTCATGACTAACTGCTGCTAATCTTTCTTCCTCTTACGAATGTAAGCAGCAGTAAGTCCCAGTACTTGCTCGTCTAAGTTTCAGTATAATTTCCCTGAAACTAAGAGCTCACTTTGTTGATAGAGTTGGCTAGATAGGCTGCTCCGAAGCCATTGTCAATGTTTACTACTCCAACACCGGCTGCACAGCTGTTTAGCATGGTAAGTAATGGTGCTAGACCGTTAAAACTGGCTCCATACCCCACACTGGTTGGCACAGCTATTACTGGTTTTGATACAAGTCCAGCTACTACACTAGGTAAAGCCCCATCCATACCAGCTACAACAATAATCACTCTTGCCCTATTCAAATATTCAACATTATTCAAAAGACGATGAACTCCTGCCACACCGGCATCAGCTAGTTTCTCCACCTTATTGCCCATAATGCTTAATGTCTCCACGGCTTCCTCAACGACTGGTAAATCTGATGTACCTGCACAAACCACCAGTACAGAACCCACCCTAGGTAGTGGTTTTGTCTCGCGAATTATTACTCGACCTAATTCATTATATCTTACATCAGGTATAACTTCCTTAACGGCTTGATAGTCCTCCATGTTAGCTCTTGTCGCAAGAATATTAGGGTGAGATGCAGCAAGTGCCTCCATTATCCTGGCAACCTGTTCCGAGGTCTTCCCTTCTGCTAAAACTACTTCAGGAAAACCCCTACGTTTGTTGCGATTGTGATCGATCTTAGCAATACCAATGTCTTGGTAACCAGGGTCATTTAGATCTTCTAAAGCCTGGTCAATTGTAATAGTACCCTCCTGTACAGCCTTTAAAACACTTTTTAATTCCTTATTATGCATAATAGATCCCCTTATATTTCTGATTTTAAAAATTATGTCTACTAAGTTCTCAACTATTTTTATAAATAAATAGTTACAAACATTAACCGAAAAAATGATAGAATACTCCAACCGCACACTGATGGGAAGGAGCTAGATTTTAGTTATGATTTATATAACTTATTATACATTTTCATATAGATAAGAATACTTGATTTCTGCATTCAACGAATTAGTTGCAGAACAATACTTTTCTTGAGATAACTCTATGGCTCTTTTTACATTTTTTTCAGTTAAACCCTGTCCCTTTATTACATATTCCATTTTAATCTTTTCAAATCGCTTAGGGTGAGTATCAGCTCGTTCTCCATCTATCTTTATTTCAAAGTCACTTACTGTAGCTTTCATCTTTTTTAAAATTAACAATATATCAATCCCCGTACAGCCAGCTACACCATGAAGTAATAATTCCATTGGGCTAGGGCCATTATCTTTACCCCCAATGTCTTCAGAAAATCCTATAGTTATTTGATGGCCAGAATCCCCTTTTGCAAGAAATTCAATTCCGTTTTCACCGTTTAATACCAATTCAGATTTCATTTTATCCTCCTTATAACATTAGATTCGCCTCTTATTATTATATACAAAAGTTTAATTTTTAAGTGTAAGCAATAATACAATACTATCTATTATTTATTGGAACTAGGCAATAACTTTTCTACTTCCTTAACAGGCAGGGGTTTTGAGAAATAATAACCCTGTATAAAATCACAGTTGTATTCTTTTAAAAATCTAAGCTGACGTTCATCCTCTATACCCTCAGCTGTAACCTTTAGATTCAGACTATGACCCATAGCTATTATAGCACTAACAATCTCTTTGTTATTTTCTTTGTCAAATAACTGTCGAATAAAACTCATATCAATTTTAAGGTGATTTAAAGCAAAATCTTTAAGATATTGCAAAGAGGAATAGCCTGTACCAAAGTCGTCTACTGCAATATTTATACCCATTTCCTTAAGAATATTTAATATTTCAATTGTCTTATTGACACTACTGACCATTGCCCGTTCAGTAATCTCTAATTCCAGTAAACCTGGCCGCAATCCTGTACTGCTTAAAATATCCTTAACTATATCTACAAAATTATCCTGCATTAATTGGCTTGTAGCAATATTAACTGCTACTTTAACTTCTTTTAAACCCTTTTCCTGCCAAAAAACAGCTTGTCTGCACGCTTCTTTTAATACCCATAGTCCAATATCTTTTATCAGCCCATTTTCTTCAGCTATTGGAATAAACTTACCTGGAGAGATTATACCATTAACTGGATGAACCCAGCGTATTAAGGCTTCAAGCCCTACTATTTCTTGACCTGTAATATCGTACTGGGGCTGGTAATAGAGAACAAACTGCCTTTTATCTAAGGCGATTCGTAAGGCATTGTCCAGATGGATATCTTCAATTAATTTTTCATTCATTTCTGGATTATAAAACTGACAATTGCTATCTGAATTATCTATTGCTCTATGTAATGCTAGGCTAGAATTTTTTAACAAGGCATCACTATCATTTCCATTTTCAGGGTACATTGCAACACCCATACTAGAAGTAACAAAAAAACTTGTTTCTTCAATCTCCCACTGTCTATTTAGAATTAATGATATTTTTCGTATAAAATAATAAATATCTTTAACATGCTTAATTTCAGTTAATACGATAACAAATTGAGCCTCTAACCAGGAATAGACCTTTATGTTATTCGAGATTTCTTTTAGCTCAACAGCAATAGAAGACAAAAACTTATCTCCATTGACATGTCCCATTAAATCAACTATTTTATTATATTGGTCTATGTTTAGAGTAATAACTGCAAACCTTTCTTTATTAGTTTCTGCATGAAAACATAATACTCTCAAAATATCATCTAGAGACTTCCTATTGGGGAGACCTGTTCTAGTATCATAATATGTTACCTGATTAAGGGTATCCATCATTGTATTAAAGCCTTTAGCTGCCTGGCCAACTTCATCTTCTCTATTAATGTTTGCTCTTACTGTTAGATCACCTTCAGCAGCCCTTTCAAATACCTCTTTCAGGCTAATTATTGGCTGGGAAATACTCTTGGATATAAGATAGCTTAATAATAATGACAAGAGGATACCTACTAACCCTATTATAATTAATCTCCCCACTGCCCCATAGATATGATTATCAATGAAGTTTTTTGATACTTGTGCCACAAAATACCATTCTGGTAATTTACTTATTCGTTGAAAGTACACTAATACTTCTTTTTTGTCCTTTTCATAAAAAAACGAATCCTTATCTTTTGAATTTATTAACAATACCTTCTCTGACAGACTTCTAGCAATCTTATTGGATGATTTAAAAATATTCTCTTTCATTATAAAATTCTTTTCAGGATGGGTAACTATGTCCCCTTTTTTATTAACTATAAATGAAATAGCATCCTGATAATCTAATTTAAAGCTATTGACAAAACTCGATAAAATTTCAAGTTTAATTGTAGCACCCATAAGTCCAATAACCTGTCTTCCTTTATTTATCGGTGCTGCAACAACTATGATATCTTCACCTGAAACCTTTGATACTACAGGTTGAGAAATAACAGTGTTTCCTTCCATAACCGCCCTGAAATAAGGCCTATCTGCTATACTCCCTTCCTTATCTGCCGTAGAGTAAAAATTACCCTCACTATCAGTTACAAAAAATAAATTATAATGTTCGTACTTTTTTTGTTCCTCTTTTAAATACTCATCAATTTTTCCCCATTTAAGTTCTTTAATTAACGGGTTTTCTGAATACACCTTTATGTCAGTCTCTCTCTCCTCTAACCATTTACTAACAACTATTTCATATGACTCTACAGTTTTTGAACCTTGTTGATTTAAAAGATCAGTTAAATAACTGTTAGATAGTTGAGCAGAAAGACTGATGAGGAGTACTGTAATAGACCCTGTTACGAGTAATATTAAGACTATTATTTTATTTTTTAAACTCCTCTGTATAAATTTGCGCATTGTATCCCTCCATAATATATGGCCATATCAAAATTTTTAATCTACTTTAGAAATATAATACATTAGGATTATTCCTCTTCTTCAGATGATAAAGTAACTGTTGATTTACTAGGAGTTTTAAGTAATTTCCTATTATCTTTATTACCAGAAATACCATTTAAGGCAATAGCCTCATCTTCTTCAATCTCTTCTGGGCTCATTACACCAATAGCTAAGTCTAAACCCCAGTTACTCCTTCAATTAAGAAGAGAATTAAAATATTAATTTTTTATAATTTCTATATATATATTTCTACTGAACTGCTTGAATTCCTCCCTATATATACGACTTTAAGGAATCAGCATTAACAAAAACCCATTACTATGAATAAAATAGTAGTTGAGGTGATAAATAATGTTAGAAAAATCTCCATTTCGCCAGTATGTATTAGGTACAGACACACAAATACCATTACTTAATAATAAATTAGGAAAATATATTAATTTTGACAATGCCGCTACCACTCCTCCTTTTAAATCAGTTTTAGATGCAATTACTGAATTTGCACCATGGTATTCATCAATACATAGGGGTAAGGGCTATAAGTCACTGCTTACAACTCAACTATACGAAGATTCACGTTACATAATTGCAGACTTTGTAAAAGCAGACTTTGATAGTAACACAGTAATCTATGTCAAAAATACAACAGAGGCTATCAATAAACTATCATACCGTTTATGTCAGGGAGAAGGTAAAGATGGGGATTGTGTTGTTCTATCGACTGATATGGAACACCACTCTAATGATCTACCCTGGCGGGGTAAGTTCAAATTAGATTACATAGAAATAAATGACAAGGGTCAATTATCTTTAGAAAACCTGGAATCTA
>JADQBV010000228.1:12044-13156 GCA_016278415.1 Halanaerobiales bacterium | reverse complement strand
TTTAAAAGTTCGCCAACCTATCCAAAAGGTATTGGTTGATGGTAAGCATGAAGAGCTAATTAGTGAATTGGTACCATTAATGAAAGATGAGTTGAATGTTAAAGAGATAGTCTTTACTGCTGATTTAAGTGAATACATGGATTATAACTTAAAGCCAAATTTCCAGGTAGTTGGTCCAATCTTACGAAACAATATGAAGTTCTTTGCACCTGCTTTAGCTAAGTTAGATGCCAATGAAATAAAAGAAAAAGTAGAAAACGGTGAGGTATTTACTGTAGATCTTAATGGTGAGGATTTCGAGGTAAAACCTGAATATGTAAATATTGAGATTAAAGATAAAGAGGGCTTTGCAGTAGCTATGGACAATAATCTCTTTGTTATATTAGATACTACCTTGAGCCAAGAATTACTAGATGAAGGATATGCTAGAGAATTCGTTTCTAAAATACAGCAAATTCGTAAAAATAATGGTTACGAAGTGATGGACAATATAGAGATATATTACTATGGTGATGAAGATATTGTTCATGCTGTTGAGGCCTTTGATGATTATATTAAGAAAGAAACCTTGGCAGTTAGTATTGAAAAGACAGATGGGGATTTTGAGACATATGATCTTAATGAACATGAAACAGGTATTAAACTGGAAAAAGTGGAATAATTAGTATTACCATGGTAGAAGAAGTAGTAAGTAGATTGTTTATCTTAAGAAAGTAGAGTACTTTAGCTTATAAAACTAGCAAAGACTGTTGGCAGATTGAAAAAGCCGACAGTCTTTCTTTAAGTATGGTTCTTCCTAATCTTCAAACAAACTTTCAGCCAATTTGTTTATTCTTTTTTTTCTAGTATCAGTAGTATTCTTATCAACAACAAACTTAATTACATCACCTTCACTAGCATTTTCAGGGAGGTATTTTTTGGGTATATTAATAGTACTTTCATCTGTTTCTATAACTGCTATGTTTTCTTCAAAACGATCAATGATCAGAATAGTTTTCCCTCCTTTCTTTCATTGTCCTTAACTCACCGTAATTTTCCTATATATTTTGAGGCCTAATCGAATATGGTTATACTAGAATCAACATTGCGTTTAAAATCAAGGATTCTAGTGA
>JADQBV010000228.1:0-12034 GCA_016278415.1 Halanaerobiales bacterium | reverse complement strand
TCGAATATGGTTATACTAGAATCAACATTGCGTTTAAAATCAAGGATTCTAGTGAGGCCTAATCGAATATGGTTATACTAGAATCAACATTGCGTTTAAAATCAAGGATTCTAGTGACGCCTAATTACTCAATAGGGGCTTGTCCATTTTCAATTGCTTCTTTATTGAATGATATTTTTACACCATTACTACTTAAAATTATAGTGCCTTGCAGGTCAGTCCTGTATATTTTAATATCCTTATCATTTAGTCTTTTGATAACTGTAGAGGAGGGGTGACCGTATTGGTTATCTTTTCCCACACTTATTATCCCATAGTCTGGTTCAGTAATATCCAAGAAATTATTAGATGTAGAAGAACTACTGCCATGATGTGCTACCTTCAAGACATCTACTTTTGATATATCACTATATTCTTTAATAATGTCCTCTTCGTTTATTACCTCAGCATCACCAGTGAATAGAAAGGAGTTTTCTTGATATTCTAATTTTATAACGGTAGAATAGTGATTAAGTTCATTATATTCTTCTTTTATAGGTGATAGAAAATACAATTTAAGCTGTTCTTCATTGACTATATTTACTCCTGCTTTAGCGGTAATTATTTTTTTGCCCTTTCTTTTAATAGAAATTAATAAGTCTTCAAATGTTTTAGTAGTGTGAACTACCCCTGGCAAATAAATTTTACCTATCTCTAAACTATCAATAATATCATCAAGACCACCTATATGATCTTCATGGGGGTGTGTTCCAATTAGATAATCTATCTTTTTGATATCTTTTTCGTTAAGGTATTCGATTATCATATCACTATCATTATTATTACCACCATCAATTAGCATAATATGATCATTTGGCAATTCAATTAAAGTAGAATCAGCCTGTCCGACATCAAGAAAATGTATTTTTAATTCTTTGTATTTGCTTAGTGGTCTTTCTGAGATGATTATTAATAGAAGAATAATCACAATAGGAATAATGAAATATTTGTATTTTTTTAGCATCTAGTATTTCCTCTCTACTTGATATATTGTAATTAGAATTATAATTTATCTAAATAGTGTTATTAAAACTTCGTTTGAAATATGTGTATAATCGTTATTATCTGTATAGGCTGAGACTTTATTCTATACATTAAATTTTAAAATGTAATCTACTTTATATTTATATCTTACTATTTTAGGATAAAATATACAAGTAGCGTTATGATATAATGTGAACTAATAGGAGTGTGATATAATGTCAAATGAGGAGCAAAAGATTCATGATATTGCAATAGTGGGATGTGGACCTGCTGGATTGTCAGCTGCTTTAAATGTTAAAATTAGAAACCTTGATTTTGTTTTACTTGGAGTTGATTTCTGTACACCTAAATTATATAAAGCTGAAGAGGTAAATAATTATTTGGGTTTTCATAATATTTCCGGTCAGGAGTTACGGAAGAATTACTTAAATCATATTAAAGAAATGGGTATTGAAATAATCCAGGGTAAAGTAGATAATATATATAATCAGGGTGATTTTTTTACTTTGATTTCTCGTGATACTACTTATAACGCCTATTCTATTATTCTTGCAGTTGGAGTAAGTAATACCAAGTATCTACCTGGTGAAGAGGATTTGCTTGGTAGCGGTGTTAGCTACTGTGCCACCTGTGATGGAGCATTGTATCGTGGTAAGGATGTGGCTGTGGTTACTTATACAGATGAGGGTATAGAAGAGGCTGAATATTTAGCTGAGTTAGTAGAAAATGTGTATTTTATACCTCAATATGAATTTGCTGGGGAGTTTGAAGCTGATAATATTACAATAATAAAGGAAAACGTAACTAAAATAAATGGCGAGATGAAAGTGGACAACCTTGTTTTGGCGAATTCGATAATTGAACTTGATGGTGTTTTTATATTTAGAGAAGTGACCCCACCTGATAAGTTATTATATGGACTGGATATTGAAAATAAACATATTAAAGTAAATGAGCAGATGGAGACAACTTTACCTGGTGTATATGCTGCTGGTGACTGTACAGGTATACCATATCAATTGAGTCGGGCAGTTGGGCAAGGTCAAATAGCAGGATTAAACGCATCTACTTATGCCAGGAAAAAGCGGAAAGCCAAATAGTATAATTGATACCGATTAATAAAGATATTGTATTATCTTAATGACTGTAATAAGATAAAGGAGAATGAATGGATAAAATAAAGAAGAATAAAATTAGTTAAAAAAGCTTAAAGAAAAAAGTTTAAAGGAGTTCGAACCTTATGTCAATTCGTAATATAGGTATTCTTGCCCATGTAGATGCAGGGAAAACAACAATAACTGAGCGTATGTTATATTTAAGTGGCAGTATTCATTCACTGGGAAGTGTGGATGATGGTACTGCTAATACTGATTGGTTAGAAGTTGAAAGAAGACGGGGAATATCAGTACGCTCTGCTTCTACTTCTTTTAAATATAAAGATATTACTGTTAATCTAATAGATACCCCTGGTCATATTGATTTTTCAGGAGAGGTCGAGCGTTCTTTAAGGGTACTTGATGCAGCGGTATTAGTAATTTCAGCTGCCGAAGGTATTGAAGCACAGAGTGAACTCCTATGGAAAGCCCTAAAGACTCTAGAGATACCAACTATAATATTTATAAACAAGATAGATAGACGTGCTTCAGATGTTATGAGAGTCTATCAACAAATAGAAAAAATCTTTTCCGAAGATGTACTTGCATTACAGATGCTTGCTGGTGAAAATACTAAGGAAGCAGAAGTTGTAGATCTATTAGTTGAAAGAAACGATTATTTAGCTACTGCTAAGAGAAATATTGAAGGTAGAATATACTCAAATAAAATAGATAACAAGGGGAAGTTAGATTCTATAGGGGAATTAAATAAGCTACGGGAAGAACAAGATAAAATTTATGAATTCGTCGCCGAACGAGATGAAGAAATTATGCTTAGCTATATTGATGAACAGCCCTTCCCCTTAGAAAAACTAAAAACTAAATTGAAAAGACTAATACAAGCAGCTGATGTATACCCAATTCTCCATGGGTCAGCTATTAATGGTATTGGTATTACGCCATTACTGGAAATGATTAAGAATTATTTGCCTGAACCTAAGGTGGATAAGGATGGCCCTCTTGCAGGACTGGTATACAAGATTGACCATGACCCTAATATAGGAAAAATTGCACATCTGCGTTTATATAGTGGAACAATGGAAAATAGAGATACAGTACACAATCAAAGTAGGGATATATATGAGAAGGTCACCCAAATAAAGAAAGCCTATTCTAATAAATATGAGGATATAGGTGTTTTAAAAGCAGGTGATATAGGGACTATCTGTGGATTGAAACATACTTATATCGGTGATATTTTTGGTGATGATTCTTATGTTCCAGGGGATTACCAATTGGCCAATCCTTTACTAACAGTTGAAGTAAAGCCGTTGGATAAGAATAATATAACTGACTTAATAGCTGCTTTAAAAGAATTAGAAGAGGAAGATCCGTTGTTAAGTTTGGAATGGCTAAAAGAAAAGAAAGAAGTACATATTAAAATAATGGGTGTTATTCAATTGGAAGTATTAGAAAGCATACTTAAAGACAGGTTTAATCTCTCTGTTTCATTTGGAGATGCATCTGTTATATATAAAGAGACCCCTATAAGTGCTGGGGAAGGTTTTGTCCGCTACACTATGCCTAAACCATGTTGGGCAGTTTTGCGTTTTAAGATTGAGCCAGGCGAGCTAGGCTCTGGTCTAGTTTATAGGTCAGAAGTAAGACCAGATGTTCTACCATTAAAATATCAGAAACAGGTAGAAAGAACGATGCCCAAGGCTTTAGAACAGGGTCTTTATGGCTGGGAGGTAACTGACTTAATTGTAACCTTAATCGATGGGGAGTATCATATAGAACATACCCATGCCCCAGATTTCATGGTGGCTACACCCATGGGAATTATGGATGGGTTGAAAAATACAGATACAACCCTATTGGAACCGATCCTATGGTTTCAGATAACTGTTCCTGAGGATTTAAGTGGCAAGGTCTTAGGAGACTTGATCCAAATGAGGGCTGAATATGAGAATCCTCAGATTATAAATGGCAAGTTTTTTGTTGAAGGGACAGTACCAGTGGCAACTTCATTGGATTACTCCATAAAATTAAGTTCTTTTTCTGCGGGACGTGGTCTTATTAAAACTAAATTTAATGGCTATAAAAGATGTTCAATAGAAGAAGGAGCCACCTGTCCTCGTAGGGGTGTCAATCCCCTTGATAGGGCGAAGTATATTTTGAGTGTTAGAAATGCTTTATAAGACTAAAGTTAAATTTGTTTCTTGAATAATTAATTACTAAATTTGATCTATTCATACCTTAAGTATAAAAAAACACATGTCTTAATATTAAGAGAGTCATGTGTTTAGAAGATTTATTTAGGCGAGATATTTACTCCATCTGAATCTTTGTCATAATAATATTTATTTAATATCAATTCCACCCAGTATACAACGAGAATAGATATACATTGTTTTTGTAGTTTCTACTTCGGCTTTGCGTTCGAATTCTTTATTCATAAAAATACCACCACTGTCATCCTTGAAGAAGTTCATACCACCAAGAATAGAGGTGTTTTTACAGATAATATTTATATCTCTAGGTCCAACTATTTCAAATCCACCCATAATTGCAGTTAGTTCCAAAGTTGTTTCTTCTTGTGGGATTTCAGCAATTGTCATATCAAGGTCGATGCCACCCATTAAAGCAAAATAACTTTTATCTGTTAGTTTCCAACCACTACGATTTTTCTCAATACCGCTCATTATAGCCACACAGCCTTTTTTGGTGAAGGCTCCTGACCTAAGTATATTTATTCCAACCAGGATTAAGAAAAGTGGCCATAATATACTCCATAATATAGAGAAATCGAAATCAAAATAGCCTAAATTCCTGCCGATTATTCCAGCACCAAGGATTAGCAAGATGCCTCCAAATATTAGGTTAGTATTATTCCTATGTTTCTTTTCAATTATTGTTTCTAAACCCCAGATGATAAATACTAGTGGCCAATATGTAGCAAACATTTCACCAATATCTAAATCTGTCATGCCTAGATTGTTAAGTAATAGGGCAAAACCAATTAAAACAATTATAACACCCCAGAGAAATGATGTTCTCATAAAAAAACAACCCCCTTATGTATTAACTATATTATATAATTAGGTTTTCTACTTGTCAATATCTTGTAATTATTGAATTTAAAATGTGAAATTCTATGTAAATTATTATAAATATCATAAATAAAAATTAAGGTAAAAGAAGTATCTAAATAGCTTTATTTCATATGTATTTTAGGAAGGATTTTTTAAAAAAACAGGGAATAATATAATAAAGGGTAATATACCATTATTTGAATTATCTGTTGGATTTCATCTTATTGCTACAGCTACATTCATATCAAAACTCCCTAGTTCTGTTCTTATTGGTATTGTAAAAATGTTATTTTTTGTTATTATCATTGAGTTTCCAGTACCAAGGAATACTTCAGGTGGTACTATGTCACAGTGATAATTTTGCTCAGTGAGATGTGTCATAGCATTGCCACTTATAATGTTAGCAATTTCACCAACAGCAGAGCCTACAAATTCATTTAATTCATCAAATTCCATACCAACCATTGTAGAAGTAATATTTAGGGCTAATTCTTTAGAGAAACTATATATAACAGAGCCTGAGAGGTCACCAATAATCCCTATATTTATATTAGCCTCTCGTGTTGCTACATATTTTTCATGTGCTTGTAATAATCCGGGTTTAACCTTCATTTGAAACATATTTTCGAAGACATTATCTGCTGCTTGATAAAATGGTCTTAAGAAAGCCTCCATTTAGTCTGCACCTCCAAGTGTATATATTACTTTTGTTAGCTCTTTGTATATTTCGATATAAAATACGTAAAGTCCTTTTTTTATCCAAAAATAACTAAAATTAATTAAATTAAAAAAGAGTGGTAATAATGCCAAATAAAAAAGTATTTTATATACTAATCGTAGTTATATTAATTTTACTGTTAATAAATAAAGTAGAGTTTACTGATACAAATGATCAATTGGTAATCTTTGTTATTGATAGTAGAATAAGTCCTGATGTTATAAATAATAAACCTATTGTCCATGGTAATGAGATTAGTCATGGGAGTATTGTTACCCGTTTAATTAAGAAAGAGGTCTCTGGGGTAGATGTAATTCCTCTTGAGGTGTCTTTTGGAGAAGGTATCTCTGAGGAACTATATTTCTCTTCTTTAAGAAGAATCATAAATTATAAACTTAAAAATCCAGAGAAAGAAGTCCTTGTAAATATTAGTTTATCTTTTGACTCCTACCAAGATTTACATCATTCTTTAGTTAAAAAACTAGATCAATTAGGGGTATTAATTATAACTGCAGCTGGAAATAGTAATTCTAAGATTTATCCGTATCCTGCAGGTTTTAAGGAAACGGTTGCTGTTGCTTCGGCAAGTGTTGATGGTAAAGAGAGTCATTCTAATTATGGTGATTTTATAGATATTTCTGCCCCTGGGGGGCTTGAAGAGACCTTTCGGATTTATTATGCAGGTGGATTGAAATATAATTCTATAAAGACCAGTGGGACTTCGTTTTCTGCACCCAGGGTTACTGGTCTAGTAGCAAAAATATTAACTATGAATAATAGCTATACTGCTAGAGATGCCTTTAAATATTTATTGACTCAAACTAATAGTATTAATGACCGCTTATATGAGGATGGTCTATTAGGGGCAGGAGTTATAAGCAAGCAGAAGGTTTTATTAGATCTAGATCCCTTATATTTTATGAAAGAGACATCATTTCTCATTCTTTGTATATTTATCTTTTTACTTGTCTTTCTCTGGTATAAACATGGTGTAGTCAGTATTTTCTTGACTCTTTTAATTATACTGGCGGTAATCCCCATATTCTTATTGATAGAGGAAGTTATTTACTATATTAATAATGATGGTATTCAAGGAATAACCATTGCTGTTTTAGCAATTATAGCTTTGCTTTTACTACTACCAGTTTTTTTAAAATGGCTTAAAAGATATAAATTAAGAATCTATCTTAAAAAGACATATAAGCCTAGCATAGATCACTTAATAAACTTGGTTAAAGAGGATGAAGGTCTTTTTGAGATAGTTAAACAATATTATAAGAATAACAGTAAGGACTATTCCTATTTGATTGACAGTTTTAAGAAAGTTGACTTAGATAACAAGAAATTTATCAAAGAAATATTTTTGGCTAATAATAATTCAGCTGAGCTTGTATCTAAATTGTTTGTTTTATTAAAAGACGACTCTAATTCTGTAAATACTGATACTAAAATTTTCATACTAGAGATATTTGAAGAAATAGGAGAAAAGGAAGTAGTTTCAGCAGATGCAATACAGAAATATATAAAAGGTATTATATTATCTCCTAAAGGAGACATGTGGCTGAGGTATCAGGCTTTACGTACATTTTATTACCGGGAAAGGGAAAAGGATAAATTGCTTCCAATCTTGAAAGGATTATTAAATGATAGAGATGAATTAATTCGGATGGAAGCTGACGGTTTACTAAAAGAATATTATGGAGGAGATGTTAATTATGAATAAAAAGAATTATAAGTTGGTCTTTCTTATTTTAGTAATTATAGTAGCACAATTTTCACTGATGGTTAATGCAGCGGAACAGACTAGTTTTTTTGAATTATGTAAAGATGGTACTATAACAGAAATACGGGAGGCACTGAAGAATGGAGCAGATGTAAATCAAACTGATCAAAATAAACGAACTCCACTAATGTATGCAGCTAGATATAATAGCAATCCTGAAGTGATTAAATTATTGAGAAGTGCTGGTGCTTATGTTAACAAGAAAGATAAAAATGGTGAAACAGCATTATTTTATGCACTTAATAATAGGAATACTAGTGTTTTACGGTCTATATTAAGCTCTGGTATTAATATTAATGCAAGCAATAAGAATGGTGAAAATGCTATATTCCCTGCAGTGAAGAGTGGAAATAGGACTAATGTAAGGATTTTAATTAGATATGGAATAAGTGTTAATAGTAGTAATAAAAAGGGATGGACTCCCTTGATGTATGCAGTACAGGAAGATGATATAAATATTGTTGAATATATTCTTGATGCAGGAGTGACAGTAGATAAGAAGAACAAAGAAGGTGAATCAGCCTTAATGATTGCAGTTGCTACTAGTAAAAATTCAATAATAAAAAAATTAATTAGTGAAGGTGCTGATCTATCTCTGCAGGATAAAAAAGGAAGAACTTCTTTGCATCATGCAGCTGCTAATAATAAAGATCCCCAAGTTATAGAAATATTATTAAATGAAGGTGCTGATATTAATGTAAGAGATAAAATGGGTTTAAATGCACTTTCCTATGCAGTGAAGGATAATAAGTCAATAAAGATAATAGATATTCTATTACATAAAGGTATAAGGGTCAATCAGGGTGATGTACAAGGATTAACTCCTCTAATATATGCTATTAGAGAGGGAGAAGACCCTATAGTTATTGAAATGTTATTAGATGCTGGCGCCAGCGTGGATAAAAGAGAGAAATTCAAGGGCATTACACCACTGATGTATGCAGTGGAAGAGACAAAGAATCAAGAAATTATATACATACTCCTAGAAGCAGGTGCTGACCCTACAGCTCGTGATGACCAGGGAAAAAGAGTAGTTGACTATTTAGAAGAAAACGAGGCATTAAAGGGGACAGATGTTTATTGGGAAATATACTATATGGAACCAAATAAATCCAGAATAGAATTTGAATCATATAAAGATACATCTAGAGCTGCTAGTCTTGCGACATTTATACCTTCAGCTGGGCATTATTATGCTGAGGACTGGTCTAGAGGATCACTTTTCTTGATAGGAGAGGTGGCTACTCTTGCTGTAGGCTTAAATCAGGACGATGATTCAACACGAAATATTTGTTATGGTATATTTGCCTTATTAAAGATATGGGAAGTAAATGATGCTATAAAAACAACTGAGGAATATAATGACTATGTAAGTGATTTTAATAAGGAAGCAGAGGAATATAATGAAAATATAGATTAAGGCTATTTGTATTATTAATTATACACGAAAAGATTACCATGGTTTTACTTGTGTATAGTTACAATGAAATCATTAATGCAATAATTAACATTAAAAAACCTTGACAAATACTTGACAAAAGGTCAAAATTTATATATATTGATTATAAATTAAATAAAAAGTCCCAAATACTGTGATAGGGAGTAGTAATTTAGCTATATTCTATAGAGAAAAGGGTTCATCGGCTGAAAGACCCTTTAGGATTAACTAAATGAAGTCGTCCTTGAGTTGCCTAGTTGAATTCTTAGTAGATTAGGTCGGTTTAAATCCGTTAATATGATTAAGAGTTATTCCGTTTGTATTTGCATACATACTTATATTTAAGGTAAGTATAAAATAGATTTGGTTTTGGAATAGAATTAAGGTGGTAACGCGAGAAGGTCCTCTTTCGTCCTTAAATGGATGAGGGAGGATTTTTTGATGTTTATAAATATTTAGTGTTGGATAGGATTATTTAATAGCCCTATGTGTTAGCTAAGTTTTTGTGAAGAGAAATAATTTCATAAAGACAATAAATTCAATCTAGACGTTATTTTTTTAAATCTTTGATAGAGAATTAGATTTAAGTTTATATTATTAGAGGAGGCGAAAAATATTGACAAATAATTTACCGAAAACTTATGATCCAGATAAGGTTGAAGAAAAGTGGTATCAACACTGGGAGGATAAGGGGTATTTCAAGGCTACCTTTGACCCTGACAAGGAATCATTCAGTATCGTGATGCCGCCACCGAATATAACAGGACAACTTCATGTAGGTCATGCGTTTGATAATACCTTACAGGATATTTTGACTAGATGGAAAAGAATGCAGGGATATAATGCCCTCTGGTTACCGGGGACTGATCATGCCAGTATAGCAACTGAGGTTAAGGTTGTTAATAAAATGCGTGAAGAGGGTCTGGAGAAAGATGATGTAGGCAGGGATGGATTTTTAGATAGGGCCTGGGAATGGAAAGAAGAATATGGAGATAGAATTACCAATCAATTAAGGAAAATAGGTTCTTCATGTGACTGGTCCCGAGAACGCTTTACAATGGATGAAGGCTGTTCAAAAGCTGTAAAAGAGGTATTTGTAGAGCTATATAATAAAGGACTAATCTATCAGGGGGATTACATCGTAAATTGGTGTCCTGACTGTCATACAACTTTATCAGATGTTGAGGTAGAGCATGAAGATCATGCCAGTAATATCTGGCATCTTAAATACCCGATAAAAGATAGTGATAGATTTATTGTAGTAGCTACTACTAGACCTGAAACTATGTTGGGAGATACAGCAGTAGCTGTTAATCCTGGTGATGAACGTTATCAAGATCTAATTGGCAAGAAAATTATTCTGCCTTTAGTAGGTAGAGAGATTCCCATTATCACTGATGATTTTGTCGATAAAGAGTTTGGTACAGGTATGGTTAAGGTTACACCTGCTCATGACCCTAATGACTTTGCTATGGGAGTACGTCATGATTTAGAACTTATTAAGGTTATTGATGAAGATGCTAAGATGACTGAAATAACCGGTAAATATGCAGGAATGGATCGTTATGAGTGCCGTGAAGAAGTAGTAAATGACTTAAAAGAACTAGGTTTATTAGATAGAATCGAAGACTATGAACATGCTGTGGGACAGTGTTACCGTTGTGATACAGTTGTTGAAGCTTTAGTGTCAAAACAATGGTATGTTAAAATGAAACCACTGGCAGAACCAGCAATTAAAGCAGCAAAAGAAGGAGACGTGAATTTTGTTCCTGAACGTTTTAAAAAGACATATCTAAACTGGATGGAGAATATTCGTGATTGGTGTATCTCCCGACAACTATGGTGGGGACATCGTATCCCAGTCTGGTATTGTCAGGATTGTGGTGAAGTAATTGTAACAAAAGAGGATGATGTTACTAACTGTACTGCTTGTGATAGTACTAATCTTAAGCAGGATGAGGATGTACTGGATACCTGGTTTAGTTCAGGATTATGGCCTTTTTCAACAATGGGATGGCCAGAGGATACTAAAGAGTTGGAATTCTTTTATCCTAATAATGTACTAGTAACAGCCTTTGATATTATTTTCTTCTGGGTAGCCAGAATGATATTTATGGGACTGGAATTCATGGATGAGGTTCCCTTTAAAGATGTCTATATACATGGTTTAATTCGTGATTCCCAGGGTAGGAAGATGAGTAAGTCTCTTGGTAATGGTGTTGATCCTATTGAAGTTATTGATAAATATGGTGCTGATGCCTTACGCTTTACCCTGATAACAGGTAATACACCTGGTAATGATATGAGATTTAGGGAAGAAAGGTTAGAAGCCAGCAGGAATTTTGCTAATAAAATCTGGAATGCCTCAAGATTTATTCTGATGAATGTAGAAGAACTTGATTTTGAGAGCATCAATCCTGATGAACTGGATTATACTATGGCTGATAAGTGGATTCTTAGCCGTTTAAACAAGGTAACAAAAGATATAGAAGATGCCTTAGATAAATATAACTTTGGGGAAGTTAGTAAAACACTTTATGACTTTATCTGGAGTGAATTCTGTGATTGGTATATTGAATTAATTAAGCCTAGATTATATCAAGATCAGGATGAAGTAGCTAAGAAGACTGCTCAGTATATTGGTGTAACTGTATTGGAAAGAATATTGCGTTTGTTGCATCCTGTAATGCCCTTTATCACAGAAGAAATCTGGCAGCAACTTCCAGGAACAGGTGAGAGCATTATGATTGCATCCTGGCCGGCTAGTAGTCCAGATGAACTTGACCAAGAGGTAGAGAATAAGATGAGTCTAACTATGGATATCATTAAATCTATTAGAAATATTAGAAATGAAATGAAGGTTAATCCTGGTAAAAGGATTAA
>JADQBV010000096.1 GCA_016278415.1 Halanaerobiales bacterium | reverse complement strand
CTTTGTAATCTCCTAAACCCATTAATCCTAATCCCATCAAATAATGACAATGAATCTTATTTTTTTTATTTAAGTCTACATCAAAAACAAGGAAATCTGGCAATGATACTGCGAAATAATCAATCTTAACATCATCACCAAGATGTTTTTCCCCATAAGAATAAAGTTGCTTAAATTTATCCTCGGCTAAATCAATTTTACCCCGCTGTTTAAGGGCCATCCCCTGATAATACATTAAGTCAGCTGGTTGATCATTATAAAACATCATACTACCAGGTGCATCAATTCCAACTGATGCTTTATCAAAAAATTTATTGGTCTTATTTTCTTCACTTAACTTTTGATAGGCAGATCCCAGTAAATAATCTAAATCATTATCAAAAGCAATAGGCAATTTACCCTCACCTAGATTTTCTGGATAAGTTTTTGCCCTCTCCAACATACTAATAGCCCTGTCATAATCAGAAGAATTAATAGCTTCTCTGGCAATTTCCCGACATGAAACTACATACTGGGTAGTTACTTTCCCTTCTCCACCCTCCCAGGGATGGAAGTTTCTTTCCATTAACAGGTCCAGTGCTTTTTCATAGTGACCAAGGTTATTATATAAAGTAACATACTCAATATAAAGGTCATCTCTATCATTAAGTAACTCTTTATATTTTTCTAGAAAGTCTAATCTTTCCCGATAACTTATATTGATGTTTTTGTATAATTGATCCAATTCAAAGACAACCCTAGCATCTTTTTTATCCAGTTCAAAAGCCTTTTCCAGAGTTTTGCGGGCTTTTTCTCTCTGCTTATATTTATTATAATAAGCTAAAGCCATATTCCTGAAAACTGTAGAAAATTTTTCGTTTAATTTCGAAGATTTTTCCCATAAAGCAATTGCCTTATTATACTGCTTTTTATCATAGTATAGGTTAGCTAGATAATAAAGCGCTTTAGAATCTTCTGGATTCATCTCCATAGCTTTTTCTAATATCGGGATTGTAGAGAGTCTATTTGGGAAACAATATGATGGATCTGCATTCTCCCCTTTCTTGAATAGATTAAGGGCTTTTTCTTTTTTACTTTCCTGTAGATAATAGTAAGCCAGGTAATAATAAACCAATGGATATACATTTACACCATCTAAAAGATCTATATACCTTTCTAACAGCTCAATAGCTTCTCTATAAAAACCAGCACTAGCGTAATCTAAAGCAGCCTCCAGATAATTATGGTAACTATCCCTCATTATTTTACTAAGTTCTTCTTTAAACTGACTGGAAAGTTCTTGCTGTTCTCTTAATTGATACAAATAATAGAGCTCATTACGAGAAAGAAAGTCTAACTTATCAATTTCTATTGTTTCTTTTGATAATTCTTCTGCATTATCCAGTTTTCCCAAGCGCCTCAAAAGAACAGCCTTTATATTACGTGCTTTAGTATTATGATAGTTCTTAACAATTGACTTATCTATATACTCCAGTGCTTCCTGATAATCACCTCTTCTGCTGGCTATTAATGCTAACATGTAATAGCTGCTTTCCTGCCATTCTCCAGACCAGACAGATTTATAAAAGGCATCAAATGCTTCATTTTCTTTCCCCTGTATATCCAGAACGAGGCCTAGATTATAATATGGTTCACTATTATAAGGATTAGGATTCTTCCAGGTCAATCTCTCAATTGCCTTCCTGAAATATTCCTCGCTTTCCTCAAATAATCCCCTTTGGTACAGTAATCTACCATAGGCATTGTTAATTCTGATATCACCAGGGTCCCTTTTCAATCCCTCTAGGTAATAATTGTCAGGATCATATGTGGCATGCCTATATTGTTCCAAATGCAAACCGGTCAAATACAACTCCTCGTTTGTTTCAATATCTTTAGGTTCAGCTGCAGCTTGAGCTGGTTCTGGTATTTCTAGGTTCTTCTCTCCTTCTGCTTGGTATGAAATTAATATTTTATTACTTTTTGATAAAACCTCTAACTTATATTCACTTTCTAAGACATTACTATCTATCTCTATCCTTTTAAAATATGCACTTTCAGGTGCTATATTAATTATTTCCTCCAGATATTTTTTCTCGGCTGTTTTCAAAACCACCTTTAAATTATTAAAATCAGATGTAGTATAAACATAGACACAGGCCTTTTCTCCTTTAAACTCCAGATTTACCATAATATCAATATTAGCGTTTTTAACTTCACCCACTTTTTTATAAGGCATAAAGTATTGTTTAAAGGTTTTTTCTTCATAAGGCTTAAGCCAGGTGAAATCTGGCTGATTATCTGTATAAACACCGGTCATTAATTCGATATAAGGTCCATCCTCATCAGTTAAATTTCTATACCAGGCCTGCCCAAAATCACCATTTCCCCAGGTCCATTGTTTCTTTCCAGGTGATATATGGTGGTCGGCTACATGTAGTATCCCTGCTTCTTTACCATAATCATAACCACCAACAAAATCATAATCAGAATGATAAGCCATGTAAGAGGTTGGTACAGGGATATTTTTATACATTGATATATCTACCCCAGCTGAGTAATCTACCTTATAATATTCACTCTTAGCTATAGGAAATTCAGAAACATCCCTTTTACCATGATCAAATACTGCATTTACATCTGGTGGAAAAACAGATTTATAGTTTTCATTTACTGCAACTGCTGGATTAGCCCACCAGAGGAAAGTTTGTGGGGTTGATGTCCTATTGTACAATTGTCCTTTAATCTCTAGATAGGCCTTGTCAGGATATAGTGTAAATCCGGCCATCCCCTTTGTACCATACATCCTGTCTATTTCACTCACCCAGACTGTTTTACTCCCATCATTATTTTCTTCAAAATAATACTCAATTGGTGAATATGTCCTTGGTCTATGATGTTGTGGCCAGTTAAATTCAATACCTCCTGATATCCAAGGGCCTGTCAGGCCAACTAAAGCCGGTTTTATAACCTGATTATAATAAACAAAATCATAAGCATTAGTCTTATCATAAGCCCTCTGAATTCTACCACCTAACTCTGGTAATATCTCTATCTTTAAATATTTATTTTCCAAGCTTATTACCTTATAATTTTTATTAACCTTTTCATCATAAATTTTATCAGTAAAAGGTAAAGGATACACCTTACCCGAACTACCCTGGTAAACACGCTTCTCCAGAAACATAGGATTCTTATCTGGCTCGCCAACAGGATATGTCGGTATTTCAACTATTTCCTCCTTTAACTCTACAAATAGTTCTTTACTCATCTTTATCACTCCTTTTATTTTTATTAAGCCTTCAAAAATATAATGTTTTAATCACCCTGTTGTTAAATATTAAATACTCATACTTTTCCATATCTTATTTTAAATATATATGAAATGTAAATATAATACAATGGATATTATATTTAAATAAATGGACTATATTATTATATATTGACAATTACAAATATATATAATACAATTTAAAACATGAAGAATATAAAAAGAAAAGAAGGATTTAAAAACCAAAAACTATTTGTTATACCAAGAGTAATTGCTAAAAAAACAAGAAAACATCCTCTTGGCGAAGACTTAATGATAACAGACATCGGATATTTTCCCGATGCACAATATCATTATAGGGAGCGAGATCAAGGGTGCAGTCAACACATCTTGATTTACTGTGTTAAGGGAAATGGGTTTGCAGAGATAGATAATAAAAATAAAATCATAAGAGAAAACTCTTTACTCTTTATTCCAGCTAATACACCACATATCTACGGTGCTAATGAAAATAATCCTTGGAGTATCTACTGGGCTCATTTTAACGGCAATAAAGCCAGGTCTTATTATGATAATAAGACAAGTGATGTTTCAATGGTACCTATCAATAAAATCCCCTTAGTAAGAAGTCTTTTTGCGTCCATTTTTGATACTTTGGAAAAGGGTTATACTGAAGATAATGTATTATACTCCTACCAGTGTTTTGTTCATTTACTGTCTATTTTCTTATATTTTAATAATAAAGACATAGTTGCAGATCGACAAGCTAGCCAAATAAATAATACGATTATGTATATGAAAGAAAACCTAAGTCAAAATCTATCTTTATCAGAATTAGCTGAGATAAATAATTTATCTAAAAGTCAATTAACACTAATATTTCGTCAAAAAACAGGACATAGTCCTATAGATTATTTAATTAATTTAAAGATTCAGCAAGCGTGCCGCTATTTGGATCTTACAGATAATAATATAAAAGAAATTGCCGGCAAATTAGGTTATAGCGATTCCTATTATTTTTCACGCATATTCAAGAAAAAAATGAGTATCTCTCCTACAAAATATCGAAAGATTAAGAAGGGTTAAACTTGAATTCGGCAACTAAAAATGTATAGTCCCGAAATGTCAACTCTAACACCATAAAATTAATCCCACTTTTTTTGCAAAAAAAGTGGGATCATCCTTCATTTTCTGATAAAATGTTTTTATGAGAAAACAAATCAAAAAAAGGAGATCCCAAAATGATTCTATCACAAAAATAAAGAAATCACTTCCTAAAACAGATAAAAAGCATAATCTCGCCTTCTGTTTATTCCAGATAAGCATTTAGTAAATGAAGATTGTCATTTATCTGATGCTGTTTTCCCCTCCTTATCTAATAATGGTGTTAGGCCCCCAACGTTTCCGTACCAGCTAAATATATGATAACCATGAGTTAATTATTATAATTCATAAAAAAAACCACAACAAAAGTTAAGTATTATATCATTTTTGCAGTGGTAAGATAGCCAAATCTCATCGGCACTTTTACAGGACTTATACTCCATACTTTTAATTTAATCTCTTCTAACCCCATTAAGCCTAATATAGCAAGGATTAGAAGCTGGTTTTTAATCCAACTTCTAATCCAGTATTATTCTATATCATCTAATTTAGCTGTCGTAGCTGTCAAATTATTAAAATAATCATAAATCCTAAATCTTATCAATAGAAGAATATTTACCAATATTATAATCATCTATTAATTTCAATTTAACAGTCTAAATCTACAGTAATTTTTCCTATATTATCCCTCTGTGCAACTTTCTCGTTATTGACAAACAATTGAAGACCTTTACCCATATTATAATATTTACCAGTACGATCATAAATTATTGATATTTTCCTTGTATGATAATGAATATCATCTAGACAAAAATAATCCCATTTATTTTCAGGAACAAGTGGATTAATTTCAATAATCTCGTCATTCCTAGGCCGTAATCCTAGCAATCCACTTATAATAAGATCACAATAGCTTGAATGGTTATAATCTTTACCACGTTCAAGACCACCTTTATCGATAGGCCACCCCATTTCCTTTAATATTGATCTTGATGTCCAATCACCACTATATGGATCTAAGTTTTCGTCAATCCAGGGAACTACCTTATCACCTGCTTCAGCTAAATAATGTGAGCATGTATAATTTTTTAAGAGCTTGAAATAATGTTCTCTATTAATATAACTCTGTTGATAATTATTTAATAGATTCGCCAGTCCTACAAGTGTCTGAGAAGTAGCATATGGCCAGGAAGGTCCATTCCATAAACATTCATGGGCATTTTCAAACATAAAACGAAAATGTCTTTGTTCAGCAGTTGTAGGCCCATATGGTGCATAAAAACCATCTGAATCCATTAATTGCTGCCAGGCGACTTCGTAACCTGCAGAAGGAAGGTTAAAATACCATGGTATGAAGCCTATTAATTCTCGCACATTATTATCCTTTTGAATACTATCAAATGACCAATTTTCTATTGAATCTGATTTTGTACTTAAGGGAAAAACCTTAAAAAAATTATCTGCTGGGTCCCAAAGATATTTTTGAACTAAATCCTTTAAACTATCGGCCTTCTTATCAAATATTTCGGCAATCTGCTCATTAGCAATTTTTCTTGCAATACAAGATATCGCTTTGGCATCAGCATACATATAAGAATTTAGTGTCGGACGTATGCCATTCCCACTAATAGAATATTCCATTGCGTCCCTGTCGTCAATAGACCAAAAAAGACCACTGGCGTGTAAATTTGATTTTTCCCATGAATAATAATTATTTACTAAGTCTTCTAATAAGATATCAGCTAGTTCATAATCATCTGAGATCATCAAAGTCTTTAGAATGGAATCAGCTAACCAGGTACTATACAAATGAGGATTCCCACTACCCCTTAGCCAAAAAAGAAAATAATCATGGAGATATTTGTGGTCATGAAGCCATCGCCCCTCATATGAATGATGTCCAATAGAACAGGTTATTGCATTATACTCTCCCGACCAAGGTACTTCAGGGAGAAACTCTGTAATAATAAAACCTTCCTTTGTACTTTTAATATGTTTCCGATAGGTCCACCAACGAAAATAGTATATCTCCTCCATTTTCTGATCTGGACATTCAAAAAATGGTATATTCTCTTCCAGCCAATTCCAGGACATTTCATTATTTATATATTGTTCTGTTAATTCCTGATCATATTTATTAAAATTATCAATATAATGTTTAAAAAATTCCTTTTTTAATATCATAGAAATACCTCCATTATAACAATTAAAGTGGAGGGCGCCATCTATCTCCACACCCCCACACCTTCATTACTTATATTGTAAATCAAATAAGATATAAAGTTATTTTTACTTAAAGTCTATAACAATTTTAGTAATATTTATTAAAATCCTAGATTTTTACCCTGATGTATAGCTAAACCAATTTGTTCTAGATGCCCTTTCCTGCCGTTATACCATAAAAACCATTTTTCACCATCAAAAATAGCATAAGGTTTATAACAAGCCTCTCCATCCCAGGTCTCTTCTCCAGGATAGATTAAGGGGTTCTCTTCATGTCTCTGCCAGTCTCCAAGCCCATTACGAGAACGAGCCACCCCAATTTGAGCCCTATGTTCATCATAATATCCTATATAAAACATATAGTACCAATTATCCATTTTTATAACCTGACAACCAGCCACTTTATGTTGTTCCCACGCTTTATCTTTATCTGCAGTAAAAACAGGATTTAAATTACTCTTCTCCCAGTTTAAACCGTCTGCACTTACTGCATATCCTATAGCATTTGGCTCATACTGTTCTCCAGCCGAATACCACATCTTAAAGACATTTTCTTCAGAATCCCAGATAACATGAGGACACATGACACTGGTCTTTTCCCAGGGCTCTTCAGCTATTAAAACAGGTTTATCACTTACCCTTACCCAATTTACCCCATCCTGGCTCTTAGCAAAACCTATCCGCGACTTCCCATTTTCATTATCACCAGCATTAATCTGTCCTGTATACCACATAAAATATTCATCTTCGCGTTTTACAACAACAGGCCTATTAAGGTCTTCTTCCCAATCTATTTCATTACTAGGAGCTAAAACTATTTGAGGTTCACTCCAATTTATTCCATCAATACTCTCAACAAGGGCAATTGACTTTCTAGGCCTCCAGGAAAAATACATTTGGTACATATTCTCTTCTTTTATAACACCTATATCAAAACATGTCCCTAGATCTCCCCCCAACACAGGATTCCCCTCATATTTCAACCAACCAGCATTTGTCTCTTTCATATTGTTTCATCTCCTTTGATTTAATCATTAAATATTTAATGTTTTTCCTTATCCTTTTGAAGCACCCATTGTTAGACTATCGATAAATAGATCTTCAAACATTACAAAAGCTATAATCATTGGAATTATAGCAATAGTACTCCCAGCCAACATAACACCCCAAGGAGTCAAAAACTCACTAGTCTTAATCATAGGTAAAGCAACCATAAGTGTCCACATTTTCGCTGATCGTAATACCAGGGCAGGCCAGATATAAGAATTCCAAAGACCCATAAAAGTTGTTATACTTATTAAGGCAATAGCCGGCTTAATTATAGGCAATATTATACTAAAATAAATTCTAAGGTAATTTGCTCCATCAATATGAGCACTTTCAATCAGAGAATCTGGTAATTTTGAAATATACTGTCTCATAAAAAATATTCCCATTCCTGGCATAGTCCCTAATATCATTGGTAATAATACAGCCCAATATGTATCTATCAATCCCATATTTGCTACCATTCTATAAACGGGAACCATCATAATTTCACCTGGAACCATCATAGTAGCCATTACAAAAATTAACAGTACTCCCTGGCCAGGAAAAGAAAATTTCGCCAAACCAAACCCTGTAAGGGAAGTTAATAAAATCATAGCTAATGTTCCAGTCATTGCAATAAAAACACTATTATACAAACCTCTCCAAACATTAATGGCATTAAAAAGCGATTTGAAATTACCCCAACTTACTCTGTTAGGAACTAGATTAATACCAGAGCTAAAGATATCCTCACTATACTTAAAAGCTGTAACAAACATCCAATAAATTGGAAACAAAGCAGCAATCGAAAAAGCTAATAGTATCAAGTAAAAAACATATTTAGTAATTTTCTCTTTTTTTATATGATTAATAAATTTTGCTTTACTATTACTTTTTAACATAATAATCTCCTTTCCATAGTCTTCTAACTATTCCCTATCTATAATTTTAAATTGTATTAGTGAAATAGCCACAATAATACTCATAGCAACCCAAGCTATAGCACTTGCATAACCAAATTGACTATTAACGAAAGCAGACCTATATAATAAAGTCATTATAGTTGAGGCGGAATCAAATGGTCCGATTAAGTTAATAGATACCCCCTGCCCCCATAATAATAAAGGCTCAACCAATAACCTAAATGACCCAATTGTATCTATAATTATAGCAAACTTGATAATATGCATTAGCTGTGGAACAGTGATATAACGAAAAGTTTGCCATCCGTTCGCTCCATCAATCTTTGCAGCTTCATAAAATTGTTTTTCAATACCCTGTAATCCCGCTAAAAAAACTAACATAAACCAACCTAAAGAACGCCAGATTACTATAATTACAACTGAAATCTTACTCCAGCTTGCTGATGTCAGCCATTTAATGGGTCCAATAGAAAAAATATTTAACAAAGAATTAATAATACCATAATCTGTAGACATCATAAATTTAAAGACAAGCGCAACAGCTACTATAGCTGTAATATTTGGCAAAAATAATGCTGTTCTAAAAAAGCTTTTCCCTCGCATCTTTGTAGAATTAAGTATAATTGCAAAAAACAAAGCTAATACTAGCATGGGTATAACATGAACCAACCACATATATACTGTATTTTGTATTGCTAACCAAAATGATGAATCACTAAATATTTGAGTATAATTTGATAAGCCAATCCAATTCATACCAGTAAAACCATTCCAACTATGAAGACTTAACCATAAAGAATATATCAAGGGAAATACAAAGAATGGTATCATTCCAAAAACATAAGGAAGTATAAAACTGATCCCCGCAATAGTTTTCCTTTTTTTTATATCCATTAGAAATCCCCTTTCTAATTATTAGGAGTGGAACATCCTTTATCTTGATGCTCCACTCCGTTTTTAACTATATAAACTACTACTGTTTTTCTTCAGGTTTTATCCCTTTTTTCTCAATCTCTTTTTCAACTTTCTCAATCGCCTCTTCTATAGTCTGTCTACCTGCATATGCATTTGAAAACTCTAGATTTAAAAGTGCTTCAACCTGTGAATCGACTGAAGTAAAATCAAAAACACTCATTTCAGGAAAAAGATTATCATGAGCCCATTTAGCTGGCTGAATTCCACCTAAGTATTCCTCAGAATTATCAAGATAAAGCTGAGCATGAGGTTCATAAACATAGCGATCTTTTACCCATTCTAACATTTCATTTTTATTCATTGCCACAAAAGAAACATACTTTTTAGCTAACTCTAGATTATCTGAATTCTTTGAAATAGTTACAGCAGCACCACCACCTTGATTATAACTAGAGGCACCACCAAGATCTTTAAAGGTAGGTAGTGGCATAATACCCCATTTGCCAGCAGATTCAGGACAATTTTCCTTTAAAATGGGCCACATCCAATTTGCTCCATCTTGTACTATAACTGCATATTTCCCTTGATCAAGAGCTCGAAACCACTCAGGTGACCATGAATCTGCGAAATCCACAATACCGCCTTTAATCCAACTGTCTATTTCTGTTAAACCAGTATAAACCTCTGGATCACTTGTTAGAATAGGCTCTCCCTGGCTATTAAAATATCCCTTAGCAAATTGAGCAACCATACCTCTATACAAAGGGGCATTTGAATTTATATATGTCATATATTGACCATCTTTAGTCAATGTTTTACCTATTTCATAGAAATCATCCCAGGTTTTAAGAGATTCAGGTTCAATTCCTGCTTCATCAAACAAATCCCTTCTATAAATCAGATAACTTGCATTTACAGCAACAGGTATTCCATATATTTTATTTTTGAATTTATATCCATCTATAATACTTTCTGGGAAATTCTTTAATTCAGGATGAATAAATTCAGTTAAATCCTCTAATATACCATATGAAGCATAGGTCTTTACTGCATTACCATTAAACTGTATGACATCAGGCATCCCTTGGCCAGCATTGAATGCTGAAACCAGAGCTGTAATCATATCACCTTCACCTTTAAATGCTTTAAATTCAGCCTCTGGAAAGTCTACCTCAGGATACTGTGTTTTAAGCTTATTCCACAAATCCTCATAAGGCTGAGCTGTACCCCAATTCCAGAGAATAAAACTATCACCTTTATCATTTTTCACTGTATCTACAAAGGAATCTGTAGCGAAGCTTATGCCCCCAATAAACACCAAACAAAGTACCAATAATATCACTAAAAAAAATTTCAATTTCATTATCTTATCCCCCTTTAAAATTAATTAACCTCTTATCACAAATTCATTCATTATAACCCATTTAATATAATTTATACATCACCCCCTTTAAAATTTTTCCATATATATTTTAAAAGAATTTTATCTAAAAGCTAAAGGAATTAGGTTAATCGTTTTACTAAATAATTAAAAATATTTATAGTCCATCGTTAATAAAATATAACTTAGAATAAAAGTATTTTATTAGATATTTGAAACAGAGTCTCGTTCAATTAATTCACATCTCAAGTTTTCGGATTTACCCTCTTTTAATTGATTATTAATTACCTCGTATAGCATCTTCATTGAAGTCAAACCCATCTTATGCAAAGGTAATTTTATAGTAGTTATTCTTGGATCATGATAATAACTCAGCTCTCTATTATCAAATCCTATTACAGATAACTCTTCAGGTACCCTCAAACCACAATCTTTAGCAGCATCTAATGCCGCTGCTGCCAACACATCATTCATTGCCATAATAGCAGTTGGTCGATCTGATTGCTCAACTAGTTCTTTTCCATATTTATAACCAGTTTCATATAACCAATCCCCTGTTTTAATATAAGCAGGGTTAAATACTAAGTTGTTATCTATGATGGCCTTCTGATAACCTAAAAATCTTTTATGAGAATGGATAGAATCAATTGGTGCAGAAATTATTCCTATTTTTTGATGGCCAGCCTTAATTAAGTATTCTGTTGCTTCATAAGCAGCTAACTCATCATTATAATTCACACTGTAACTCAATTCATCAGTAGTGTAACAATATGTATATACTATTGGAACAGGTAACTTTTCAATGAAATCTGTTATATCTCTAACATGGCATCCAATATAAATAAGACCTTCAACTTGTTTATTAAGTAAAATTTTAATGCTTTCATTTATTTCCTCTTTATATTGAAAAATAATATTAGGATGATCCCCGACATCACCTTCTAACCTTAAAGCCTCTAGGATTAAATGAAAATCTATACCTGCTGCATACT
The DNA here is from genome assembly GCA_016278415.1 of Halanaerobiales bacterium. The sequence goes on along the minus strand of JADQBV010000096.1, from coordinate 1,576 downwards.
CATTAATCCCTTTTATAATTCCAGAAGCAAATCCCCCTATGTCCTCAATAACAACTCCAATAGTCCGTGTCCTATTTGTCCTCAGACTTGAAGCAACACTATTAGGTTTATAGTCCATCTCTTCTATTATCTCTAATACTCTTTTACGGGTTTTTTCTCCTACTTTAGATTTATTATTATTTAATACATTAGAAATTGTTGCAGTAGATACACCAGCTCTTTTTGCTATATCTTTAATGGTAGCCATAATTGAACACCCATTTCTTTCTTATTTATAATAAATATACATAGTAAATGCTTTAACTTATTTTTTGAGTAAATCAAGACGAATCTACAAAATCGTTTAACTATAAAAAATAATATCATTATTTTTTATAGTTGTCAACAAAAACTGTAATATTTTCTATATTTTAATATTCTATATTCCGCAAACGCCAATTTAAAAGCTTTACACAAATCTTGAACTATTAAAAAAAACTGCAGAGCAGACGCATAATTGTCTACCCTACAAGATTTAGAAAATATATTTACAGGTATATTCCGACACTGACCTATATTTGCTCATTGTTAAAATTTAGTTTATCGCATAATTATCCTCCAAATCATTCTGATACATTTCATTAGCTAACATTAAAAAAATGCTTGAAGTCTAGGTATATGCCCTATCTCTTAATCCATCCCCTGATATTGCATCAAAGTTTTCTACCATGTCACTTTTTTTCACCATATCACAAAATTTACGAGCAACTTCTGCAGCTAATTTAGGTTCACCAGCGTTTTTAATCCCTTCTACCATTATGAAAGTTGATGGTGCCCAGATTTTTCCATAAAACATCTAATACGCATTCTTACCCATTAATCCAATCTTTTGAAGAGAGTTTTAACATTACCATGCCCAAAATAATCTCCCCAACCTTGAATTTTCTCATTCACTTTATGAATAATAAATTTAACATTAATTGGCTGTTGTCACCTGGTAAATTCACTTATATCCTTCTTGAATCCCTCAATCCTTTCCTTCTTAGGACGTTTGTATCTCCAGGCTATAAATTCATATCCTAGAAATATAAATCCTTCTCCAAAGTTGGTTATAACCGTCTTCTCAGGATGTAATTCTAATTTGAGTCTTCCAGTTATTTTTTCAACTACTTCAAGTGCTCTTTCTGCCTTTCTTCTTGATTTTGTGAGAACGACAAAGTCATCAGCAAACCTGACAACTTTATATCCTCTCTCTGTCATTTCTTTATCAAATTGATGTAGGTATATATTGGATAATCATGGTGATATAGCCTCTCCTTATGCAATGTAATCCGTTATGCTAAGTATTTTGTTTAATTGTTGAAATAAAAGCCTTCTTTACAAAATTAGCATACCACTCTTGCTTTGCTTCCAACTTCGGGTATAGCATTAGTACCCTTCGCTCCAACTAATTTTATCCTCACACAAGTTACCCTGTGGTCATTGGGCTAGCTATCATCACTACTATGATACCATCTGGCATAGACACTTCCGGTTGCACGAGTTAACCAGCGCTACCCGTCGTCACTCTACAATAGAGCGCCCTACCTCAGCCTTG
>JADQBV010000050.1 GCA_016278415.1 Halanaerobiales bacterium | reverse complement strand
AATTAATATCCCCAGGTGTTATGCGATTACTCAAAACACGACGCAGTGCATCTGGCTGTTCATGAATTTCTTTGAGCATGAAGTGATCAAAGCCATTCTTTTCAGCCATCTTTGCATCCCAGTCTACTTGGAAAATATCCCTGGAGACTTTCTGACCCTTATCGTCATAGATACTGACATTTTCCTTACTAATTTCTGCAAATTCTCCGTCATTAAGAATATAGAAATCCTTTGTATACTTCAAAAAGGCAGGAATATCTGAAGCAATAAAATTCTCCTCATTGCCTAAGCCTATTATCAATGGACTATCCTGACGAATTGCATATATTCTTTCCGGATCTTTCTTTGTAAGAACAGTTAAGGCATATGATCCTTCAATGATTTCCATAATCTTTACGATTGTTTCCTTCATATCTCCAGTATAAATATCTTCAAAGAGATGTGCGATTACCTCAGTATCCGTCTCTGATTTAAATTCATGACCCTTTTCAAGCAGTCCTTCTTTTATACCCTGATAATTCTCTACAATTCCATTATGCACTATAACAAACTCACCACTACAATCTCGATGTGGATGAGAATTACAATTAGAAGGACTTCCGTGGGTTGCCCACCTGGTATGACCAATGCCATACTTCCCGACAGGTGGTTTTTCGCCAACTAATAATTCAAGTTCCTGTAATTTACCTGCTTTCTTAAGAACTTCTATCTCCCCACTCACACTTACTGCTATACCTGCAGAATCATATCCGCGATACTCTAGTTTCTTTAGTCCTTCCAATAGTATAGAAGATATATCTCTATCTCCCACATAACCAACAATTCCGCACATTTTATTACCTCCGTTTTATTAAGTTTTACCCTATTTAACTAATCTCTTTGTACCTATAATCACTCATAGGTTTTATAGATTAGATTTGAGGTCCAATAGAGAAGACCTGGAGGCATCCGCCGAACACTCGATAAACCCCCTCCTCGTCAACTCAGATGTACTTCCGTCCACATCCAAGTACTGGCGCTTTTTTATCTTTTACTTAATAACCACCTCCTTGAAGAAATCTTAAATAATTCTAACTATAATTTAAATAGTATGTCTTTAATCAATTTAGTAGTCTTAATCAAAATCATTCTATTAGCGCATTAAAAAACATACTACTATATTATAGCACATAAACATATATTTGTTAATAATAAATAAGATTTAAAACTTATAGATCCATATATTACACGGTAATTAATTAAGTAAATATTGGTTATAGATTAATTCAATAGAAAATATTTTAAAAAAATATACCAAATAAAGGAGGATTTTTTTTGCTGATGGAGAATTAATAATAATAATTGGATTGTATATTTATAAATAAGCCTGTAATAAATTATCAATAAAGTAATTTTTCATGTAATTAGACTTATCATTACTATAATCCTGAATTCAGATGGAGTTAAATATATCCATTATCTATAAAAATTAACTTAATAATAATTTTTTTCCTAAAACAATTTTTTTAAGGGAAATCTAAATCGCTTTAGGTGATTAATAACTTACTTTTTAGTAAAAGTTTTACACTATTTTTTATATTGATGTCTTCTAAAGGATTTTAAAAAATGATTTTCCCTAAATCTAAACCGTTTTAGAAATTTTAACAATCCTTTACATATTAATAATATTGACAGGATACCTATATAATTTAGTTTTTTTATCCTGCATATATACATTCAAAAGATATGAGTGAGGTGATAACATATTTGCATTATTTTAAAATTTTTTAAGTTTTATATTATATTAAGTAATAATTTAGTGAGGTGAAAAAATGAGCAAGATAAAGCCAGATGTAAAAACAAACAAAATAAAGCCTAATTTCAAATTGAACAAAAAATCAATAGGGTATTTATTTATTCTACCTGCAGTTTTGGGCATGTTATTTGTACATGTTTTACCTATGAGTTGGGGTATTCTAATAAGTTTCAGAGATTTAACTATAAGAAATATCAGAGATTGGACAACTGCACCTTTTATAGGTCTCGGAAATTATATTAATGCCTTTAATCCAGCAACTACTATTGGCCAGAGGTATTTAGAAAGTTTATATAACATTTTCTTTTTCGGTTTAATAACCATTTCTGTGGGTTTCTTAATAGGATTAGGTGTAGCATTGATGTTAAATAAGCCTTTTGTGGGAAGGACTTTTGTCAGAGGGTTAATCTTAATACCTTATATAACACCAGACTCAGTTGCCTATAACTTTTGGAGGTTTATATTCCAATCTAGAATAGGTATACTCAATGAAATGTTATTAAAAATAGGTATTATCCAGGAACCCTTAATTTGGCTAGTAGGGGAAAATACCATGTGGGCAGTTATAATAGCTGCAACCTGGAAGGGATGGCCTTTTGTCACACTAATGCTGTTAGCTGGCTTACAGAGTATTCCTACAGATATTTATGAAGCGGCCAAAATAGATGGCGCCACCCCATGGCAGCAGTTTAAATTTATTACTCTACCCTTTCTTAAACCAGTAATCAAAACAATTATGATTATGAATATATTATGGAACTTCCATGCCTATAATCAGTTTAGAGTTCTATTTGGAACAAACCCTGGTAGGTCTGCTGAAGTACCGAATACTTTGATAATGCGCGAAGCATTTGAAAACTATAATTATGGCCAGGGGTCTGCTTTGTCAGTACTATTAATGTTAATCATGTTAACCATAACTTTGATTTATCTATATTTCTTCCGTTTTAAGTCCGAAGAGTAAAGGAGTGATAACAATGAATAAAAGAACACCATTACAAAACATTTTATTTTATCTTACTATTATTATCGTACTACTTTTTGTTTTAGGTCCATATGCCTGGATGATTTCCAGTTCTTTCAAAACAAGAGTAGAAATACAGGGAATGCAACCCAGCTGGATTCCTCAAACATTTACAACGGAAAACTATATGCAGATGAATAATACCGTACCTATTGTAAAGTACTTTAAGAATAGTATCATCATCAGTGGTGGAGCTATGATCTTCGGTTTACTACTAAGTGCACTTGCCGCATATGGTATCTCTAGATTTAAATTCCGCGGTCGAAATTTATATGTTATAGTTTTACTTGCTACTCAAATGTTACCGGGGATACTCTTTGTTATACCCTATTTTATGATGTTTACTTGGTTAAAAAATAATTTAGGTATTCCGATGACCAATACATATCATGGACTAATATTCACCTATACATCTTTTGCCCTACCTTTTTCAATTTTAATGCTTAGAAATTACCTGGATTCAGTACCAAATAGTATCGATGAACAAGCATTAATTGATGGATGTAACAGGTTTCAAGCGCTATTTAAAATTATCCTTCCTCTGGCAAAACCTGGATTAGCCGCAGTTGGCATCTATACATTTATCATGGGATGGAATGAAATTTTATTTGCAACCATTTTAACCAGAACTGAGACCAGAACAATAGCCCTTGGATTATTACAATTTATCTCTCAAAATCAAGCCCGCTGGGGACAGATGATGGCAGCCTGTATTTTTGCCACATTACCTATTATAATAGCATTTACTATATATCAAAAGCAGATTGTTAAGGGATTAGTATCAGGAGCTACGAAGGGATAAAACCGCTTATTTTAACAGGGAGGTGATGTCGGGGATACAAACTATTATTTGTTGGTATGTTGGAATGTCTTATTACAATTAAAAATGGGGGTTTTTATTAAATGAAAAAATATTTAGTTTTATTAACACTTGTTTCATTACTAGTAGTTAGTGCTATGGCTAGCGCAACAGAAATTACTTTCTGGTCTATGCCTAATGCACCTTCTGAGCAACATTATGCATGGATGGAAGCAAAAGCTGCTGAATTTGAAGCAGAGACAGGTATTAAAGTAAACTTTGATGAGATTGGTTGGGGCGATGGTCCTCTAATCATGAATGCCATTATTACTGGCGAAGGAGCTCATGTATTCCAATTAGGTACTACCTGGAATCCTGAATATGCAGCTACTGGTGGTCTAGTGGAATTAGATATGGCTGATTTTGGTGGAGCAGATAAATTCTTTAAAGCAAATCTTGAGTCAACCACACTTGATGGAAAAAATTATGGTGTACCTTGGTTTGCCGAAACAAGAGCTCTCTTCTACAATACTGAAATGTTTGAAGAAGCAGGCGTAGAGCCTCCTCGCACATATCAAGATTTAGTTAAAGTCGGCAAGAAAATTATTGATGTTCATGGTGAAGGAAGAGCAATTGCAACCGCTGGTACTGGCGCTTGGGACTTAATCCATAACTGGGCTATTATCCTTTGGTCAAACGGTGGAGAAATGTTAAATGAAAGCAATACCGCTGCTGCCTTTAACTCAGCTGCTGGTGTTAGAGCTATGGACTATTGGGTAAATCTAGTGGATTCTGGTTTAGCATCTGAATCATGTGCTGAGTATAACCAACCTCAAGCAGACGCTGCTTTTATCAGTGGAGAAACTGCTATGGCCTTTATGGGTCCTTGGAATATTGCTGATATTGAAGCTGACAATCCAGAATTACCATATGCTGTAGTTCAGCCACCTTCTGGTCCTTATGGTAGAGCTTCTTTCTCTGGTGGAAGTAACCTTGCCATTAGAAATAACGCTTCTGAAGAAGAAATAGAAGCTGCTAAAGCATGGGTTAAATTCCTAGTAAGTGATGATGTATTAGCTGATTATACTAAGAATTTATCTAAAATGATTCCTGCTAATAAGGCATCATTAAACGACCCATATTATGAAGATGAAACATGGGTAACATTTATTGATACACTATCTTATGCTACTGCTTATCCTGCAATTCCAGAATGGGGTCCAATCGAGGGAGCTATCCAAACGAACTTTGGTAACGTTCTTTCTGATTATGTAAACGGTAATTATGATGATGCAACCTCTAGAAAGTATCTAGATCAAGCAGCAGCAGCAGTTAACGCTATCTTAGCTGAATAAAAAAATATCAAAAAGGGTATGATTATATGATCGGTATATCATATAATCAAAATTACCTTTCTGATATATAACAACACTCTATCAACCTGTAAAGACATATAAACTTAATGTCTTTACAGGTTGACTCTTTTCTTATTTATATTAATTATTAATTTTTTATTAATTTATATTTTAATATTATATTTTTTTAACTTAACTCTCGACTTATAACATCCACAATCTCTTCTTCTAATTTTTCCAGGGTAGTATCATCTTTTCCTTCCAGCATTACTCTTATAACCGGTTCTGTACCAGAAGCCCTTACAAATATCCGCCCATCTTCGCCTAATTCCTGTTCAGCCATTTTGATAAGACTTTGTATATTTTTCTTATCTTCCCAAGCTTTATCTTGAACTTCTATATTAGCCAGTCTTTGGGGCCATGGTTTCATAACATCTGCAAGTTCACTTATCTTCATACCAGAATTTTTAACAATAGCGGCAGTCTGAATGGCTGTTAAGACACCATCTCCTGTTTTATTATAATCCAGGAATATTATATGACCAGACTGTTCACCACCTAGATTATAACCATTCTCTAGCATTTCCTTAAGGACGTATCTATCACCATTGTTGGTAACAGATATTTTTCCGCCATTTTTTTCAATAATTTCATGTAATCCAAGATTACTATATGCTGTAGTAACCAGTGTACATCCTTTTAGCTTTCCTTTCTTCATTAGGTCAAGGGCACAAATCGCCATTATTTTATCACCATTTACTATCTTACCTTTTTCATCTACCATAATAATCCTATCAGCATCACCATCGTGAGCAATACCAAGATCAGCTTCTTCTTTTAATACCAGTTCTTGAATTATCTCTGGATGTGTGGAACCACAATTATAATTAATTTTATTTCCATCAGCTTGATTATTAACTATAATTACGTCAGCACCGAGTCTTTCAAGAACCTCAGGTGCAACTCTATAGGCTGCCCCATTAGCACAATCCAGTACTATTTTAAGACCAGATAAATCACTTTCCACTGTTGTTATTAAGTATTCTATGTACTTTTGTACAAATTCGTCAACATCTTCTGCATTACCGATATCTGTAGATGTAGGTGATGGTATGGATTGGTAAGTATTGTATATTAAATCTTCTATATCATCTTCCATCTCATCAGTCAATTTAAATCCTTCACCAGTAAAAAACTTAATACCGTTATCAGCGATTGGATTGTGTGATGCAGATATCATTACTGCACCTTCTACATCAAGAATATTTGCTAAATATGATACTCCTGGGGTAGGGATTATACCTAGCTTTATTACATCTATACCAGCCGAAGTCATACCTGCTACAAGTGCAGATTCAAGCATATCACCAGATACTCGTGTATCTTTTCCTATGAGCATAACAGGTTTTCTTTCACCTTGAAATTTTTTACTTAGGTAATATCCACCTGAACGTCCTAATTTATACGCCAGCTCTCCTGTCAGTTCTTTGTTAGCAACACCTCTTACACCATCTGTCCCAAATAATTTTCCCATTAATTCATTTCAACTCCTATATTTTATAATCATATTAATAAAATTACATACTTTTATATAAATTCGTTAATTTTCTTTAAATCCCTTCTATTATTTAATATAGTTTTATCAAATAATTCCATAATTTAGCAGCTAGGTATTTTTTATCAGATACATTAATTTCTAATACGTATTCGTAATTTAAAGAGGACTTATTCTGTTTTTCGAGAATATAATAAAGTGAAACTTCCTACCTTGAATTTATGCTTCCTTCTATGATGAAAATACTTTACTTTTATTCTAATACGGTGGTGCTAAGATGAAAGAAAAAGAATATACAGAAAAACTGATTAAATATTTGAATTATAAGGATATCTTAATAATACTTGGAACTTGGTATCTTACAGCAATAATTATTCTTATTACAAGAGAATTAACATTAAAGCACATTATATTAACAAATATTTTTCATTTCTTATTTGTTGTAAGTGGCCGTTTTATATATTTTTCTTTGATAATTTTTTATTTAAATTCTCTTTATACAATAGAATTTAAAGATTTAGGTCTCAAGTTATCTAATATTAAAAATCAATTAAAAATTAGTTTCCCTAAAATGGTTTTATTATTCATCATGGCTTTATCATTAATTAATATACCCCTAAGCTATGCTTCTGATATTAATTTTTCGCCTCTTTTTAAAATTACAGGACCAGAAACCTTTATATATTCTTTGATACCGTATACACTATTATTAGTGTCTTGCTTATTTATTAGTTTATCTGAACAATTCATTTTAAATGTTGTTATTTTTGAACTGTTTAAAAATACACTTTTTAATTATTTCATATCACTAATACTTAGCGCATTATTTTATTCTATAATAATTACAAGTCTTACACCTAGTAGAATATTAGTTAATTTTATCGCTGCTACAATAAGTATCCTATTATATAGTAAAGAGGATTCTATTATACCATCATCTCTTTTCATGGCAGCATATTACTCTATCTATATATCTTATATATATGGTTGGAGTTTTATTAAGTTCTAATTTTAAACTTTAGTGATTAATATCTGCCATATATATTATAATTACACTCAGGACATTTACCATCTATCAAGAAACTCTGCCCTCTATAATGACTACGCTTTATGATCTCATCTCCACACTTCGGACAATAGCTAGTATTACCTTCCTCTATATTCACATTTCCAAGATAGACGTAATTTAGATATTTTTGCGCTACTTGATATGACTTCTTCATAGTATCAATACTTGTTGCTGGTTTTTTCATTTTATAATTAGGAAAATACCTACTTAGATGGATGGGAATATTGGGGTCGAGATCATGTATCCAAGAGAATAATTGTTCTATTTCACTCATAGAATCATTATAATCAGTAATAATTAGGGTGGTTAATTCAATGTGAACGTCATTTTTACTTAATAACTCTATATTACGTAGTACAGGTTCTAATTTACCACTACATAGTTTACGATAAAAATCATTATCAAAAGACTTTAAATCAATATTAGCAGCATCTATATATGGTATTATTTCTTCCAAGGGTTCTTCACTAATATATCCATTTGATACCATAACATTTTTTAATCCTTCTTTTTTAGCTTTTTCTGCTGTTTCTCTGATATACTCATACCATATTGATGGTTCAGAATAAGTATATGCTATTCCTATTGCTCCCCTGTCTTTTGCCATTTCAATAAGCTGCTCAGGATATACTTCTTTTAATGAAGGTTTTTCTTGACTTATTTGCCAATTTTGACAATAACCACAGGTGAAGTTACATCCGAAGGTACCAACTGATAATATTTTACTCCCTGGATAAAAATGATACAAGGGTTTTTTCTCAATTGGATCCATTCCTATTGAACTTATTTTCCCATAGTTTTCCGAATATAATAAACCCTCTTTATTAACTCTAGCCCTGCATAAACCTCTATTTCCTAATGAAATTAAACAGTTATGCGGGCAAAGTAAGCATAAAACATTATTATCCTCTTTCTTCTGATAGAAGCTAGCTTCTTTAATTAGAATCACCTACCTGAAATCTTATTTATTATGTTTACAAATTTAACTATGTTAACAGATTATTAAAAATTTTACTAAGTGAAATGAAATGTACTAGGTACTAGGTTACAGTAGGTTAACAGTTTTAGTGGTGGTCACTTGTACCTAGTCACTTTAAACCTGTATAATTGAACTCCTTCAAGACCATTAACTGGTCTTAAACCTGCTTTTCTAAGGGCAATTTCTACTTGTTCCTCTACCGTATCTACACCTTCAAGGTTTGGAAGTAACAAGCCCCTATGATAACCCTTTTCGACTATAACCCCATACTGATGAGGATCTAAGTCATCCATACTGTCAATAGCTTCAGGCTGTTCCAGTACATCTACTGAAATATCCAGTTCAGGTAATTCCTCTTCCTTAATAGGTGGAAAACGTGGATCACGAAAAGCAGCACTTATAGCATTAGTTTTTATCTCTTCTGCAAGACTATCCTCTGTTGGCTGAATTGTACCTATACAACCCCTAAGTTGTCCATTTTTCTTGATTGAAACAAACGCAGCTGCCTGACATTTCAGTTCTTCAGATAGAAACTCTTCTGAGAGAGTCACTTCTTCTTGTTGCAGATGTTTTTCTATACTACTCTTAGCCAATTTTACATATATATTCTCTTCTTCTACCAAAATACTCACCTCTTTCTATAGTGTACCCCTTATCTACTAAACATTATATTAAAGAAACAATCGCCACACAATTAATCTTAAGTTAAATAATATATTAACTAGTCAAATTTCAATATTTCAAATTATACTATTACCCTTCCTGATAAAATCCTACTACTCCATATCCTACACCAAATGGTCCCTCATATGATTTCACTCGTGATTTATAATGCTTATTGCTCAAAGACCCTAACATAATAATTAGTGGGCGCAAACCACATTCACCAGCTTTTTCAATTAGCTGTGGTTCAATATCTAGTACATCTTTATATTTTTCATTTTCTAATAGATCAATAAGCGTATCATCAAATATCTCTCCAAGTGGATTAAATCCTGCTGGGGCACCAGGTTTCAAACGATGAGATAAATCTCCGCTTGCTACTATTACAGCCTTAAGACCCATCTCTTCAACAGTTTTTTGTATTACTTCACCAAATTGATATAATTTTTCATATTCAAGAAGACCCATGGTAATAGGAATAACTGGGACTTCCAATTTAGCCTGTTTTATAAAATACAATGGTACCATTACCCCATGGTCTAATCTACCTAAATAATTATATTTCTCCAAATCAGCTGTTGAAAGCGTAATTACTTCTACATTTTTTTTCAGGGCATTTTCTTTAATTCTCTTTATAAAATTTTGATCTGTCTTAATACTCATTCCAACCTCAGGACAGGCAAAGTCAGAAAAATCACCTTTCAATTCTTTCTGATCAAGTATGCTAATCGCATCTGTAAATACCGGTCCATGTGGACTTATGGTGATAATAATATCAGGATTTTTTTCTTTAATCTCTCTACCTAGTTCTTCGAGACTTTTAATAGTCTTCTTCACTTCATTCCGACGTTCTTTACCGATTTCCGGTATAATAATAGGTGGATGTGGTGTTAAAGCAGCCATAATAATTGACATATAAATTAATACCTCCTTTTTTATGGTGAAGATTGTCCCAATGTCTATGTTCATTTAATTATGCAAGTCGCTTACCTAAGAATACTAGATTTCGTCTGTAATTAAATATTTAGACGATTTTATAACTAGTATTTTCTATTTTCCTTTATTTATTTGTATTCAGTAAAAGATTAGTAATTCCTGTTTATTGAAACAAAATGTAAAATTGACTACCTTCTCTAATAAAATATTTTGAGAGTAGTTAATATTCAAATTATGGTCTATAAGAAAAAAGAGAGCTTAAATGCTCTCTAATTTCCAGATGAAACTTCTAAAATCCCTTTTCCATATCCATTGGTAATGTGCTTAGATATTTTTCCATTAACTAAAATAGAGAAGAACCATCTTTTAACATTACCTATATGTTAAGTATTATACCGGCTCGGTTTGTAAAAATCAACATATAATAAAAGCCCCCTTCAATACTCTATCCTTGAGTACTAAAAAAGGCTAAATAATAATCTATGCATTTCATTTAATTTTATATTATTTACTAACAGTTATACTTTCTTCATCAACAACCTTTTTCTTAACACCTGAAATTACTGAATATAAAACAGGTAGCAAGTATAAGGTAAGTAATGTAGATACAGTAAGTCCACCAATAACTACAACAGCCATCGGTGCTTGTACTTCAGTACCTTCACCAATTCCTAAGGCCAAAGGTAGCAAGCCAAGAATTGTTGTTAAGGTTGTCATTAGAATCGGTCTTAAACGAATAGGACTGGCCTCTAACAGCGCTTCTCTAATAGTACTACCCTTATCACGTAGTGTATTAATATAATCAATTAGAACAATAGCATTATTAACTACAATACCTGCCAGCATAACTACACCAATAATCGATACAACAGAGAAGTTGTGACCAGTTATAAATAGTCCAAACAAAACACCAATTGCTGCCATCGGAACAGTAAACATTACAATAAATGGATGAATAAGTGATTCAAACTGTGATGCCATTACCATATATACAAGTACTACAGCGAGTAATAAAGCATATACTAGATTAATAAAGGCATCCTGCATTTCACTAAACTCACCACCGTATTCCACTTGATAACCTGCAGGAATAGTAACGTTTTGCTCTATCCTTTCCTGGATAATAGGCATAATATCTCCAAGTGTTGTATTAAATATATCAGCAGTAATCTGACTATACCTAACCTGATTTTCCCTCAAAATCTCTCTAGGACCCTGTTCAACACTAAATTCAGCAATTCGGTTCAAGGGTACCCTGGCCCCAGTAGGAGATGGAATTAATAATTCTTTTATTTGTTGGGTACTTAATATATCTTCGCTATTTAACTTTACCCTGATATCTATTTCTTCACCAGCAACTTCATAACGAGTAGCAACTGTCCCACTTACAGCTGTTTTTAGTACAGACCCAATCTGAGCATTCCCTAAGCCAAACTGAGCAGCAAGATTCCTATTAATTGTTATTTGCATTTCAGGCCGACCCTCAGAGATGCTATTTTCAATCTGTCTGACTCCATCAACTTGGGCAAGTTGTTCCTGGATTTTAAGTGATACCTCTTCTAATACTGCCAAATTATCACCACTTATCTTAATAGAAATAGGACTTCCACCTAGCATTCCAGCGCCCATCATATCAGCAGCAGCCATGGAAACCTCCGCACCGGGAATGATAATATCCTTACGTAAGCCTTCCATTACTTCTGTTGTAGTCCTTTCCCTTTCCGAACCATCTTTTAATAATACAACTAGGCTACTCATATCTGTACTACTGTTACCCATCATATCTCCTGCTGAACCTACATTAGCCAATATTGACTCAACCTCAGGAAGAAGCAGTACCTTATCCTCTATTAATTTTGTAACTCTATTGGTCTCTTCAAGATTTGTCCCTACCGGCAGTTCTACACTAATTGTAAACTGCCCTTGATCCATCGAAGGTATAAACTCTGCACCTATTAAAGGGTATAAAGCAATGCTTACAATTAATAATATAATACTTAATGCAATAACTAATTTACGATGACCAAGACTCCAAATTAATGAAGATTTATATTTATCTTTTACTTTATCCATTAAACCTTTTTTGTTTAAACCTTCTTTTTCATTTTTATTTAACTTCAATATTTTAGAAGCCATAACTGGTATTAGTGTTAGTGATACTACCAATGAGGCTAGTAGTGAAAAGGTTACTGTTAAGGCCAATTCCTGGAATAATTCCGCGGCTATTCCTCCCATGAAAATTATGGGTAAGAAAACTACAATTGTAGTTAATGTTGATGCCACTATAGCCATACCAACCTCTTGACTACCCTGTTTCGCAGCCTCGATACGGTTATATCCTTCAGCTCGATAACGATATATATTTTCCAAAACAACTATAGAATTATCAACTAACATACCAACACCCAGCGCAAGTCCACCAAGAGTCATCATATTTAAAGTGAGATTTCCAAAATATATTAACATAAAAGTAGTAATCACTGATACTGGTATCGCTGTCGCAATAATTACAGTACTACGATAATTCCTCAAAAAGAGAAATAAAATTAATATAGCTAAAAAACCACCAATTATAGCATTTCTTCCAACGTTTCCAATAGATCTTTCAATAAAATCTGCCTGATCCATGATTGGAACTACCCTTACATCCTGATCAATATCATTAGCAATATTATCTATTTCTTTTTTAACACTATTTGAAACGGCTACAGTATTTGCATCTGTTTGTTTTTGAATCATAATACCTATACTATTTTCACCATTTAGCCTGGAGATGGTATTGACTTCTTTATAGGTATCTCTTACTTCAGCAATATCTTCAAGCTGTACCGTTCCATAGGATGTTGGAATTAGTATAGTACGTATATCCTCTATACTTTTGAATTTTCCAGTAAGTCTAACCAAAAGAACACTGGTACCTCTATTGAAGTCACCACCTGAAAGATTTATATTCCCCATCATTAATGTGTTTGTGATAGTGGAAAAATCAATATTATAATTACTTAGTTTTGTTTGGTCCAATGTAATTAATATTTCACGCTCATTACCACCTGTAAGACTAACCTGAGCAACTCCTTCCAGGCGTTCTAATCTAGGAATATATTCGTCTTCAATAACTTTCTTCAATTCGAGTAAATTCATATCTGCAGCTACACCCAATTGCATAACAGGCATCATAGAAGGGTCGAATTTTACAATCATGGGGTCGCTTACTCCATCAGGCAGATATCCTTCAACCATATCGATTTTTTCTCTCATATCCATACTGGCCATATCCATATCTGTTCCCCAATCAAACTCTGCAATTACCATCGAGTTCCCAGCAGAAGATGTTGAAGTCAAATTGTTAATATTTGTAACAGTTGCAACAGCCCCTTCTATAGGGCGCGTAACCATAGATTCTATCTCTTCAGGCCCTACCCCTTCATATTCAGTTATTACAA
>JADQBV010000095.1 GCA_016278415.1 Halanaerobiales bacterium | reverse complement strand
CCTGTTTTTAATAATAGCCTTTCCTACCAGGCCGGTAGGGCATATATAATTCGGGGTAAAGAGTTCCTTTTCGTAATGCTTCTTCAGGCGGATAGCTATTAGAATAGTACTGATATGGCACATATGCATGAGCAAGTCTCATACTACCCATTCCTGGTCCTGGAATCCCTTGAGATTTTTCCATAAAAACCCTCCTTAACTTTTTTTGCTTGTTTTGTTTCTTATTATATTTAGTATAATATTAGTTTTTTTTCTAGATATCTGTTTTTATATAATTGTTAATATATTAATTACTTCATGCTATATAGTATTTACTATTACATGATTATGTGAATTATAAATAAGGTTTTATTATTTTATACCTGCTTTGCTGGACAAGATTGTTAGATTTGAAAGTGAAGATAAAAACGATTAAAAAGGTTATATAGTAAATGTGAATTTGTGTATAAGATCATGGTGGTAAAATATGGGAGAGTTTATAAAGCTTTAATATATGGTTAGAAAATTTAAAATATTTTTTCTTTAATTTAATACTTTACATTAGTAAAGGAATAAAGTATAATACGTATATAAAATATGTATTTAAAATTAAGAGGAGGAAATTTAATTATGAAGAATAATTTACTTAAGGTTATTGGTTTAGTATTGATTATGGCTTTAGTTATAAGTTTATCGGTAGTGGCAGAAGATGATTCGTTAGCAAGGATAAAAGAAGATGGTAAGTTTGTTGTTGGTTTAGATGATACCTTTGCTCCAATGGGTTTTCGTGATGAAGACGGAAACTTAGTTGGCTTTGATATTGATTTAGCAGAGGCAGCGGCTGAGAGAATGGGTGTTGAAGTAGAGTTTAAGCCAGTTGAATGGGATGGTGTTATTCTAAGTTTAAGAAGTGGTTTGATAGATGTCATTTGGAATGGAATGACAATAACAGAAAAACGAGAAGAAATGATTAATTTTACTAAACCTTATATGAATAATAGACAGGTAATTGCTGTGAACAATAATTCAGATATAGAAACATTTTCAGATCTAGAAGGTAAGATTGTAGGACTTCAAATGGGCAGTAGTAGTGTTAGTGCTTTAAATGCCAATGAAGAACTTGTTAATTCTTTAAAAGAAGTTAAACAGTATGCAACAAATGCTGAAGCACTAATGGATCTACAGATTGGACGTATTGATGCTGTTGTAGTTGATGAGATGCATGGACGTTATTATTATATTAGTAAACTACCTGGTGTATATAGAGTCTTAGAAGAAGATTTAGGATGGGAGCTATATGGTGTTGGAGTAAGAAAAGAAGACCTAAGCTTCCTAAAAGAATTAAATAAAGTTATGGATGAAATGAAAGAAGACGGAACTGCTGAAGAGATTTCAATGAAATGGTTTGGGGAAAATGTTGTAAAATAAGTATTTTGTTATGACAGCCTCGATGGCTTAGTGCAGGCCCGTCCTTGCGTGTATAATGAAGGGGCAGTGAAACAAGATTTTGTTACCCAGCTTATTGCATTCAGTCGTAACTGGAGACTTTTTAAATTTATTTCAGTTAAACAGCAAAATATATAGGTATATAAGCCGTAGTAATTCAATGACTGTTTTTATTGTTTATTGCGGCTTTAAAGTGTTATAATCTTTATCAGGATCTTGAAAAGACAGCCTTTTTGCAGTAATATTATTAATATGTTAAATTGAAATGTAAGTTTAGCTTAGGAGGCTTTATTGTGGACTATATACTTAATATAACAGGTCATATTCTTAGAGGGGTATCAATTACCTTCCAATTATATTTGGTTACAGCTATATTTTCGGTGTTTTTAGGCATATTGGGGGCCTTAGGAAAGAGTTCTAACTTTACTTTTTTAAAGAAGGCTATTGGGATTTATACATGGGTTTTTAGAGGGACCCCTTTGTTACTTCAATTGTTCTTTGCATATTATGGTTTACCTACTCTGGGAATTCGCTTAACAGCATTTCAGGCTGCATCAATAACATTTACAATTAATTACGCAGCTTATTTAACAGAAATCTTTAGAGGTGGTATTGAGTCTATAGGTAAGGGGCAGTATGAAGCCGCAAGGGTATTGGGCTTAAATTATAGACAAACAATGACAAGGATAATAATTCCGCAGACAATAAAAAGGGTCTTGCCTCCTTTAAGTAATGAAGCTATTACCTTAGTTAAGGATACAGCATTGGTTGCAGTTATTGGATTGATGGATGTACTTAGAGCAGCCAGACAGGTAGTAATTAGAGATTTTACAATAACACCATTTATAATTGCCGCTATTTTTTATTTACTTGTCAGTTCTGTTATTGTAAAGGTATTTAATATGCTAGAAAAAAAATACTCATTCTACGAGTAAAAGTAGGGAGTACTTCATTTAAATTTGTTAGTCATTCTTTGAAATAACAAATTATATTAAGATAGGATGTTTTTAATATGAAAATGATAGAGATTAATAATTTAGTAAAATCATTTGGAGAATTAAGAGTAATAAATAATTTAGACTTAGTTGTTAATCAAGGGGAGGTAGTCTCTGTAATTGGTCCTTCTGGATCAGGGAAGAGTACATTACTTAGGTGTTTAATAGGTCTTGAACCTATTGATAGTGGCATTATAAAGATTGAAGAAAAAGAGGTAAACACCTATCGAGATGGATGTCCTGAAATGGGTATGGTATTTCAACAATTTAATCTGTTTCCACATAAGACTGTATTGGAAAACCTAATAGAAGCCCCATTGGTTGTTAGTAAAATAAAGAGGCAAAAGGCAATAAAAATGGCAGAGGAGCTATTAGAAAAAGTTGGTCTTTCAGATAAAAAGGATGTTTATCCTATTAATTTATCAGGTGGTCAGCAGCAAAGGGTTGCTATCGCCAGGGCATTAGCAATACAACCAGATATCTTGTTGTTTGATGAGCCTACTTCATCCCTTGACCCTGAACTAGTAGGGGAAGTACTGACTGTTATCAAGGATCTAGCTGCTGAGAATATTACTATGGTGGTTGTTACACATGAGATGGCCTTTGCACGAGAGGTATGTGACCGTATTATATTTATGGACCATGGAGAGGTACTAGCAGACACAAGTCCAGAGAAAATATTTAACTCTCCAGAACATGAAAGAATTAAGAGTTTTTTTCATAAAATGTTATGATTTATATAATATAATCATTTAAAATCTTGTACTTGAGAGTCTATTTTTAAAAGTGGTTGATTCCGAATTACTTGGTGAAAACGTCTAGGTATCTCTTATCAACAGTTACGGAAAAGAGCTTTAAAAGTTTCCAAAGGTACTATGTATTTGATAAAATTAATAATAAATATCGATATTAGATAATATAATGTACTTAGAACCACATGCTGTTTTAAATTACTATATATGGTATAACTGCGAAAAGGGTATCTTTCGCTGCAAGACAAATTTTTTGAATGATCTAAGGTTTGTATCCGTCTAAAATAAGGCTCCCTAATTTATGGGACGTCCTGACCCGAAATTAGCTCATAACATCGTGTTACTCGGCCATATTTTGGACTCCTACTCACCAAGATTCTTAACAAAAAATTTGTTATTTGATCAATATAACCTTTTCGCAGTATATTCATATATTAGTATTATTCCTAAATAAGTATCTTGAAGAAATGATGTGATTAATATTATGAGTAACATTGTATACATTACTATTATAGGTTTGGTCACTGGTATTCTTGGTACTGTTGGTGGTAGTGTAATAGTTATTCTACTAAAAAAAATTGAAGAGGGTTTTTTAACATTTATCTTGGGGGTTTCTGCTGGTATAATGACAGTAGTGGTGTTCCTTGACCTTATACCAGAGGCTATAAAGATGGGGAATACTACAAGTACTTTATCCGGGATGTTTTTAGGGGTAGGGCTGATAGGCTTACTTGATTATATTTTTCCTCATCAACATTTTCAAGGTAAGATGTTAAATGGGTATTATCGAGCTGGTGTATTGCTTTCTATAGGTATTGCCCTTCATAATATACCAGAGGGGCTGGCTATTGGTGCAGGTTATAGTGCAGCACAAAGCCTTGGCTTAGGGCTTGCAGTTATAATAGGTGTTCATAATATACCAGAGGGAATGGCTGTAGCGACTAGTCTTTGTTTAGCAGGTATAAATAATTTCCAGATATTATTAATTACTTTTCTGGCTGGAATACCTATGGGTGTCGGTGCTTTTGTCGGGGCATATCTCGGTAATATATCGCCATTTTTCCTATCTATAGCCCTTGGTTTTGCTGCGGGTGCCATGCTTTTTATAACCTTCGATGATTTGATTCCGGCTGCACATCAGAAAAACAAGGGTAAACTTGCAATTATAGGTATCTTAATGGGGGTTTTTATAGGAATCATCATAACTAATCAGCTATAATTTTTTTGATAGTTTTAGGCGTATGCTCTAAACGCTAAATTTATACTATAGGAATTTCCTTCCGTTCCAGCTAATTATGTTTCTTCCGCTTGCCGTTTACTACGACGTCCTGTCTCCGTTCACTGTTAGGAAATTATCCTCCGTAGTCCTGACTCTGGATAATTTCTAGAGTCGAGAAATATAATTGGCTACACTGAGTGGAATAAAGTTCCGGAACGTAGTGGAGGATTAATTTAATAGAGGAAAATTCGATATATTTATAGAATATAAGAATATACACGGTATAAAGTTTGGAGGGAAATATTATTAAAATCGATAGAAATATGTCATCTGCAATTAATTCAAGGGAATCTCAGACAGAAAAAGGTCCTTCTGATTCCAGACCTAATTCTAAAGTGGAAGTTCAATTTAGGGAGAGGTTATCTGAGATAAATCATCAAGAGATAAAGGATCGTTTAGATAAGTTATTTCTTATTATTGATGAACAGGGTGAGAGACTAAAAAAATCTCTTGACAAGAAGGATTTGATTGAATACAAAAAGAGGGTTAAGGATTTCTTGCGTATTTTGAATAAAGAATTTAGTAAAGCAAAACAGTCCTTTACTTGGGATAAGAGAGGTAATATGAAAACCTATACACTGATAGAAAAATTAGATAAGAACCTTGAAGCATTACAGGAATTATTTATGGAAGAACAGGCAGATGCCCTGAAAGTATTGAAAAAGGTTGACCAGATAAGGGGCCTTTTAATGGATCTCTACGTTTAATAATATCAGGGCAAAATTAGTGAATCATCGGGAATTGATTTACCTAGAATTCTCAGTGTTTCTCCTATAGTAGACTGTTCAATGATAACTTCTAATCTAAGTGACTATCTATATTTTCAATCCAGCTACTAATTAATTTCCAATACTTCAATTAATATTAGTGGAGAGCGATTAGTTGTTTCATGAAAATAATTGTTTAAGGATTGGTAAATTTTCTTTTTCAGTAAAGAGATATCCTTAATAGTACTATCCTTTTGTTTTTCGATGGTCTCAGTTATTTGTACCTTTGCCTGGTTTAATAATTTTTCGGATTCTTTATTATAGACAAAGCCCCTTGATATTAGCCGGGGAGTAGTTTCTAAGATATTTCCTTGAGAATTTAAGACAATTATGACATTTACAAAACCATTTTCAGACAATCTCCTTCTATCATTAAGCACTATATCCCCAGTATCACTTATTTGTCTTCCTTCAATATAGAGTTCTCCTGTTTCAATAGTATCTCCTATCACTGCTTTATTATCTTTTAAAATGATGCGTTCACCATTAACAGCTACTAATATATTTTCCACAGGTAATCCCATTTTTCGTCCCAACTGGGCATGATGATAAAGGTGTCTGAATTCACCATGAACAGGTATAAGATATTCTGGTTTTGTTAGATTAATCATCATTTTAATTTCCTCTTGACAGGCATGACCTGAAGCATGTAAATCAATCATACCTCCATACATAACCTTTGCACCCAGACTGTATAACATATTAATTGTTCCTCCAATAGCCTTTTCGTTTCCAGGTATTGGGCTTGATGATAGATAGACTGTATCTCCAGGAATAATTGATATATTTCTATGCTCACCGCGAGCTACTCTAGTTAGTGCAGCCCTATATTCACCTTGACTACCAGTCATTATAAGGACAACCTTACTAGGGTCCATTTTATTGGCTTCATCCAGTGAAATCATCATACCATCAGGGATATTTAGGTATCCTAAATTTGAGGAAATCTCTACTGTGTTTGCCATACTCCTACCGGTTATAGCTATTTTTCTATTTGATTTTGCTGCTGCATTGATAATTTGCTGTACTCGCTCAATATTGCTGGAGAAGGTGGCAATAATAATTCTACCCTCTGTTAATTGGAAACTGTCTTCAAGTGCTTTGGCAACTACAAGTTCAGAGAGGGTATGTCCTTCGTGCTCTGAGTTGGTACTATCCCCCAGTAAGGCTAGAACACCTTCTTTTCCCCATGTTGATAATTTGCCATAATCAGTTTGAGGATTACTAAGCGGTGTTTGGTCGAATTTATAATCACCTGTAAAGACAAGATAGCCTACCGGTGTTTTGATTCTCATTGCTACACAGGCCGGGATACTATGGTTTACATGGCAAAATTCTAATTCAAAAGAGTTAAGTGTTAACTTTTCATAATCTCTATGTGAGCCGATGGAATGAAGTTCTGCCTTTTTTAGTAAGCCAGCCTCCTTAAGTTTACCCTCGATTAGTCCGATAGTAAGATCAGTTCCATAGAGAGGTGGATTAATTAATTCTAATATATACTGTACCGCACCTATATGGTCTTCGTGTCCGTGAGAAAAGATTATGCCGCGTATTTTCTCTTTACGCTCCACTAGATATTGGATATCTGGTATTATTAAGTCAATACCATATTTTCCTTCATCTGGAAAGAGAACACCAGAATCTAAGACTATAATATCCTCATCATTTTCTAAAACTATCATATTGTTACCAACTTCACCCCTACCACCAAGTGAAATGATAGAGAGTGTATTATCATTTGCCATTATTAACAACCTCCAGATATATTTATATATTTTTGCTTCTTCTCCTTTTTAGTTGGTGAGAAATGTCCGGCAGTTTTACTATAACGTGTTTAAAATGGAAGATTTCTTTATTTTCCTTCAGCTAAATTGCAACAATAAATTGTTCCTGTATACTTAGTTTAAATACGTAGTGCCTGTGGTGCAAAATATCTGGGTATAATACCAACGATTATGGAGATGATCCATAAATACTTTAAAAAAATAGATTATAGGAACATATTATAGTATATGTAAAAATATAAAAAATTAATTATTCATTTTACTGTGGATTATAGAAATAAGGTGATATTCTATTTTAGTCGCTGGGAAACGTAGTATTATATTATGCTATTACAACATTCTTTTTTAGTAAGTTACAAAAATTAAATAAAAATATAGCAGGAAATAGGGAGTTTTTAAAGAATTATATAATATATTGTAGAATTTAGGAGTGATAGTATGTGGCGAACTTTTCTTATTACGATATTAATAATAATAGCCTTTAGCATAACTGTAAATGCTGAAGTACATATATATATAAATGGTCAAGATAAAACAAGTGAATTAGAGCCCATTGCTGAAGATAATGCAATTCTTGTAAAAGCCCGTACACTGGCAAATGAATTTAATGCCAATATTACATGGCAAAAGTCTATTAAGACACTACAATTTGTGGACAATGCAAATGGAAATATCATTAAAATGATGCAGGGTAGTCCCTATATTCAGCTAAATAATAATACTGTGAGAAGTAATGGGGTTCTAAAGCTGATTGATGGACATACTTATGTACCTATGGAAGAAATTTCTGAGAGTTTTGGCTTTCTATACAATAGATCTGCTGATACTATATACTTGACCCGTCCTGAATCCTATATACAGGACATTAGCTGGCAGAAAGAGGGGCAGCAATTATTGATAGAAATGGATAATTTATCACCATATCGTATAAATGAGAGTGATGACCCTAGAAGATTAGTATTAGAGCTAGAAAATGCCGCTTTAGCAGAAGATTTTAGGGATGGCCTTTCAAATAAAAATTTTTACTTAAGAATTGATAAAGTCGAAAATCAAGCCCGCTTAAAAATTACTATTATAAGTCAATTTCCAATTCCTTTTAAGAGGGATCGTTGTATTGAAGAAGATGGAGAAAATTTGATTATTAATTTCCTTCCA
Source organism: Halanaerobiales bacterium (assembly GCA_016278415.1). Next base: position 5,535 of record JADQBV010000095.1, on the reverse strand, counting down.
TTTATTAAAGGTATAGAATGGAAAAACGAACAACTGGAAATATTAACGAGTGGAGAGATAGTTAAACCAGAAGCATCTTTATTGTTAGACCCACGTAGAATGGTAATTGATATACCGGATGTAATGTTAAGTGAATTTGATATAGAACTATCAAAAAATGATTGGATTAAAGATATCCGTGTTAGTCAATTTAAATATGACCCTATTATATTAAGAGTAGTATTGGAGTTATATCCTGATCGTTATATGCATTTAGCCGAGAATACATTCAAGGAAGGGAAAATTGTACTTCAGACTACCCAAAAAACTACATTAAATAATTTAACATTTGAAGATAACAGCCTTAAATTTATAAGTGATAATTCAATTAGTCCTGATATATTTAAATTAGCAGAGCCTGATAGATTGGTAATTAATATACTAAATGCAGTCAGGGGAAATGATTTTCTGGATCAACTTGAAATAAACCATAGTATAGTAAAAGGCATTAGGACAGCGCGTTTTAATGATGAGACTGTTCGTGTTGTCGTTGATATGAAAAAGGATATAGGATATCATTGGAAAGATATAGCCCTAGAAGATGGAAGAATAATGCACATTGTTAATTTTAGAAATAGATTTGAAGAAATGTTAATAAGCGATTCAAATATTAAAACAGATATCAATCTTAATTTTTCAGGTGATGTAGAATATGAGGTTAAAAAGTTTACTTTCCCTGACAGACTGGTAGTTGATGTTCAGGGTGTCAACCTTGATGATAATCACCAGATTCCAGATCCAATAGGTATAGTGAAATCAGTTCGGGTAAGTCAATTTAGTAATGAACCACGGATTACAAGGTTTGTCTTTGAGACTGATGATTATAATGATTATAAAGTCTTTTCATCAAACCCAGATAATGTGATAAATTTAAGTTTTATTAGGGATAAACTTGAGTTTAAGGAACAAATTAATGATAATACTGATATAAATAAGAACAATAATCAAGATCTTGATCAGCAAAGTATAGATCTTTCAGATATTATAGTAATTGATGCTGGTCATGGTGGATTTGATCCTGGTGCAGTGGGACCTAGTGGATTACAGGAGAAAGCTGTGAATCTGGAAATAGCCCTTATGACGGAAAAGTTATTGAAAGATGCAGGATATAATGTTCTTCTTACTAGAGATGATGATACCTTTATTTCTCTGAAAGATAGGGTTAAGGTAGCTAACCAGAAGAAGGCCTTACTGTTTGTTAGTATTCATATTAATGCCTCTAATTCCAGTTATTCTGAAGGTACAGAGACATTCCTTGCTCCAAATAAAATTGCTGATAGTCAGTTGCTAGCCAACCTTCTTCAAGAGAATTTATTAAGTGAATTGAAGAGATCTAACAGGGGTATTAAAAGAGAAAACTTCTATGTAATAAAATATACTAAAATGCCATCAGCTTTAGTAGAGCTTGCCTTTTTATCTAATCCTCATGAAGAAGCACTATTGGAAGGTATATTATTTAAAGAGAAAGCAGCAAAGGCTATTAGTCAAGGGATTATTAAATATATAGAAAAAATTAACACAGGGAGATGAAAGTAGTAATGTCTAGAAAATCTCTATTATTAATATTGGTATTTTTACTATTAGGTTTTTCTCTCATTTATCTAAATCAACAAACAGGGGAAGACGTTGATATTCAGGGAAATAGAGTAAAACTATATTTTGCTACAAAGGATGCTATGTATCTTCAAGCAGAAGAACTCAGCATAGAGGGTGAAAGCTCGTTAATATATGAAGAAACTATTAAGGGACTTATTAATGGTCCACAATCAAGCCAATTAACAGCTACAATACCTCAAGGGGTCAAGCTTTTGAATATAGATATAGAAGGGCAAATAGCACAGTTAAACTTTAATCAAGCCCTAGTTGATAATCATTGGGGAGGTAGTACCGGAGAAATTATGACGGTATATTCTATTGTAAACACTATGACGGAATTCACAGAGATTCATAGTGTTAAAATCTTGATTGAAGGAGAAGAAGTCGAAACACTAGCAGGACATCTAGATCTTACTGAAGAATTAAAGCGTGATAAGAATATAATAAAAGAGTAATGTTTTGTGAAAAGTCTTCAGACATGAAAATCTGGGGGCTTTTTCATTCAGTTAAATAGCACTAAAAGCCTTTGTTTAATTGGCGCTAAGTTGGCTTTAGTATAAGCATATTTAATTAGGCCTCAAAAAATCTAAAAATATTAACAATGGATGTGGAGAGGGTTCTTTTTATTAAAATTTCAGAATAATGATTTTCTTATGAAAATCTCATAAGAAAAAGGAATAATTATTTTTTTGTAGAAGAAATGTATTCAGGACATAATACTATAAAAGAGAGTAGAGAAGGAGTTGTTTGAAAATGTTTATTGATGATAAGATTGCAAAACGTTTGGGTGGAGAGCAATTTGGTAAAGATACCGAGATTTATAAATTTGAAAAAATAAAGAGGGCTAAAGCTGCAGCCTTAAAAGAAAATCCTGATCGGGAGATTATAGATATGGGTGTTGGTGAGCCTGATAAACCTGCTGACGATTCTATTGTAAAGGTTCTAACTGAAGAGGCTGCTAAGGCAGAAAATAGGTTTTATGCTGATAATGGTATTATTGAATTCCAGGAAGCTGCTGGGAAATTCATGGAAGATATCTATGGGGTAAAAATTGATAATCCTTGCCAACAGATAATTCATGGTATAGGTTCAAAACCTATCTTGGCTATGTTGCCTATTTGCTATATTAATCCAGATGAATATCTTTTGACTACATCACCTGGTTATCCAGTATCATCTACATATACTAAGTATCTGGGAGGGAAGGTTCATCCATTAGCCCTTAAAGAGGAAAACTCATTTTTCCCTGATTTTACTGAGATACCTGAAGATGTTTTAAAGAAGGCAAAATTACTTTATATCTGTTACCCTAATAATCCAACAGGACAGGTCGCTACTAAAGAATTTTTTGAAAAAGTAGTTTCCTTTGCCAAGGAGAATAATGTCTTTGTAGTACATGATGCTGCATATTCTGCTTTAACATATGATGATTATTCACCATTGAGCTTTTTATCTGTAGAGGGGGCTCTCGATGTTGGTGTAGAAATCCATTCATTGTCCAAATCCTTTAACATGACTGGCTGGAGACTTGCCTTTGTAGTGGGTAATGAAAAGGCTATTAGTGCATATGGTACTGTTAAGGATAATACAGACTCTGGACAATTCAGGGCTATCCAAAAAGCAGGTGTTTATGCCCTTGAACACAGTGAACTTCTGGATATTAATAGAGAGCGTTATTCAAGGAGATTTAATATGCTGGTTGAGACATTAAGGGAAGTCGGTTTTGATGCCCAAAAGCCTATGGGCTCATTTTATTGTTATGTGAAAATGCCTAAAGGTACTGAATCTGGTGTTGAATTTAATAGTGCTGAGGAATGTTCGACCTACTTAATTAAAGAAGCATCTATATCAACTGTACCTTGGGATGATGCTGGTTCATTCTTGCGTTTTTCAGTGACTTTTGAGGCAGCTGATGAGGCAGAAGAGAAAGCAGTTATTGAAGAAGTAGGTAAACGTCTAAAGGGGCTTAAACTTAGATTTTAAACAAATATCATTAAATTTACTCGGTTCGCTATGAATTCCAGGTAAAAACTATTTATAGCTAATTCACTTTGTTTTCAACTTAGTGAAATAAATAATGTACAACTGACTCTTGAAGACCAGTAATGGCCATTCTGCCTTCACCACATAGTATGATTTTAAACTTTCATTAATCAAATGGCTAAGCAGAGATTTTAATTATAGATAGCAATAATTGCGAAATTTGAGTAAATAATATTAAAAACTTCTTCATCTAATTGTATTTTAGATTTGGTGAAGAAGTTTTTCTTTGACTTTAAAACTTAAATACTATATTATTACAATGTAAAGTATTAACTGAGAAATAGATTTAAGTAGCTTCAGATAGTTACTTAGTCTATTTTTCTGGTATGCTTGCTTTAGTAATTACATATATTAATAGTGTTTAAAGGAATTTGTTGATGCTAGATATTACAGGAAGGTGTGAATGTTATGAATCAAACACGTATAGATGGTAGAACTGATGACCAAATCAGAACTACAAAAATAACTAGGGGTTATACTAAATATGCTGAAGGTTCAGTATTAATTGAAACTGGAGATACCAAGGTAATTTGTAATGTATCTGTTGAAGACAGTGTACCATATTTCTTAAGGGGCCAGAATAAAGGGTGGTTGACAGCTGAATACTCATTACTACCTCGTTCTACACACAGTAGAACAATTAGAGAGTCTTCAAGGGGGAAAGTAGGTGGCAGAACCCGTGAGATACAGAGACTTATAGGTAGATCATTACGTGCAATTATCGACTTAGATAAAATTGGGGAGAGGACTATCTGGGTTGATTGTGATGTTATTCAGGCAGATGGTGGTACTAGAACAGCTTCCATAACTGGTGCTTATGTAGCATTGGTAGATGCGGTCACTCATTTATTGAGATCAGGAATCATAGACGAGTCTCCTTTAAGCTGCTATATGGCTGCCACTAGTGTTGGTATCGTTGATGGGGAATTAATGCTGGACTTGTGTTATGAAGAGGATTCGCAGGCACAAGTTGATATGAATGTAGTAATGACAGAAGAAGGAAGAATCATAGAGATACAGGGGACAGCAGAAAAAGACCCCTTTACGCGACAAGAGATGAATACCTTTATGGATTTGGCTGAAAAGGGAGTTCATGATTTAATTAAATTACAGAAGTCTATATTGGGGGTTTAGAGGGTGAAACGGAAACTATTAGTAGCCAGTGGCAATAAAGGGAAGATAAAGGAAATAGATAATTACCTTGAAAATTTGAATGAAAGTACTACCCTGGAAATAATTGGATTGAGCCACTTTCCTGATTTACCAGAAGTAGAAGAAGATGGAGATACTTTTCTTGCAAATGCCTTAAAAAAGGCTAGAGAGCGAGCTAAAGATACAGGACTCTTAACCCTTGCTGATGATTCTGGTCTAGTTGTTGACTATCTGGAAGGTGCGCCAGGAGTTTATTCAGCTAGATATGCAGGTGAAGACGCTACAGATAGGGATAATAACAAGAAACTGCTTGATGAGCTTAAGGGTATCCCTACCGATAGACGTAGTGCACACTTTAAATGTGTATTAGCACTAGTTGATCCAGATACAGCTAAGGAAATAGTTGTTGAGGGTAAATGTGAAGGAATTATTGGTGTTGAGCCACAGGGTGTCAATGGATTTGGGTATGATCCCCTATTCTTTATACCAGAATATGACAAAACAATGGCCCAATTACCTTTAGAAACCAAAAATAAGATTAGTCATAGAGCCAATGCACTTAAGAAGATGAAAGAAGAACTAAAGGAGAGATATAAGGAGTTATTTTGAGTTGTAAGTCTTTTACAGTGTTAAACGCTCATTTTTGAGCCCTAATACTTTTTGACCAGAACCTATATTTACGATATACTAATACTTGCTCTCAGG
>JADQBV010000102.1 GCA_016278415.1 Halanaerobiales bacterium | reverse complement strand
TGTCTCTCATTAATTCTAGTTCATATTCTTTCCAACCAATAATAGATTCTTCGATAAGAATTTGATCTGTAGGACTCTGGTAAATTCCATTGCTGGCTATATCCTTTAACTCATCTATATTGTAAGCAATCCCTCCGCCAGCACCACCTAATGTAAAAGAGGGTCTGATAATTAGAGGATACCCAACTTGGTCAGCAAACTCAAGTGCTGCCTCAAGTGTAGTAACATGTGCACTCTCCAGAACACCGACACCAATATCAGACATAACATCCTTAAATAATTGGCGATCCTCTGTCTTCTGAATTGCATCAAAGTTAGCCCCAATTAACTCTACATTATATTTTTCTAAAACACCATTTTGGTGTAATGTAGAGGCAATGTTAAGTCCTGTTTGGCCTCCTAGAGTAGGAAGCAAGGCATCTGGTCTCTCTTTTGCAATTATTTTTTCTATAACATCCGGTTCGATAGGTTCTATATATGTTCTATCAGCCATTTCAGGATCAGTCATAATAGTAGCTGGATTACTATTTATAAGAACTATAGTATATCCTTCCTGTTTGAGGGCTTTACAGGCTTGAGAACCGGAATAATCAAATTCACAACCCTGACCGATTACTATTGGCCCAGAGCCGATAATTAAAATTTTCTTTATATCAGTTCTTTTTGGCATAAAATCACTCCCTTAATCTTTAGTCTTCTTGTATATCTTAATAGTCATATTTATTCAATAGAGTTACCTAGACTCTAAGTTTTGTAATAATAAATCTACAGCTAATCTGCGGATCTTATAAACTTACTTTTTTACATACTTACTTATGATGACATTAATTCGTTAAATTCTTTAAAAAGGTATCGCGAATCATGTGGACCAGGTGCAGCTTCAGGGTGATATTGTATGGAAAAACACTTAAGCTTAGGGTGTTTAAAACCCTCTAGAGTATTGTCATTTAGGTTTATATGTGTTACTTCCAAGTCTTTTAAATAGCCACCGATTTTGTCACGTTCGCTCTTCTCAGGTAATTCAACGCAAAACCCGTGATTCTGCGTTGAGATTTCAACATGGTTATTTTTTAGGTTTTTGACTGGGTGATTACCACCCCTATGTCCAAATTTTAATTTATATGTTGATAGACCGAGAGCCTGGCCTAGAATCTGTTGACCAAAACATATACCGAAGATAGGTTTTTTACCTAATATTTTTTTTACTTCTTTGACAGCATATGGTACACCAACAGGGTCACCAGGGCCATTTGATAGAAAGACTCCATCTGGATTTTTATCAAGTATTTCTTCTGCTGAAGTGGTGGCTGGGACAACTGTCACTTTACAATCGTTTTCTTCTAACATTTTTAAGATGCTATTTTTTATACCGTAATCAATTGCTACGACATGGTATTTACCATTAGTATTCCACTGATATTCTTCTTCACAGCTAACATATTTCACCATATCTTCACCTATTAGACCTGGATAATTATTTACTTTATCTTTTAAACTATTTATATCATTATCTATTGTAGATATAATTCCTTTCATTGCCCCGTCTTGTCTAATATGTCGAGTTAAAGCACGTGTATCTATACCTTCAATGCCTATAATATTATGTTGATCTAAGTATTCTTTCAGAGTACCTTCAGACTGCCAGTTATGAGGATAATCACAATACTCCCGTACTATAAAGGCCTCAACTTGGGGTTTCTTTGATTCATTGTCCTGAATATTTATACCGTAATTTCCTATAAGGGGATAGGTCATTGTTACAATTTGACCCTTATAAGAAGGATCTGTAATAATCTCTTGATAACCAGTCATGCTTGTGTTAAATACAACTTCACCTTTAATCTCACCACTACCTGCGAATGTTCTGCCTATTAATGTAAAACCGTCTTCTAAAACCAAAATTGCTTTTATAATTAACGCCTCCTCTCGATATTTATACATAATTACTAATTAATTATACAATATCATACTTTTGGCTAGATTACAATATTAAAATAACTTTATACTAAAATAACTCAAAAGCGTGAAATATCAAACTACAAAGTTAAATGTAGAATTAAATAAGAAGAAGAAGCAAATTAGGGACAGGTTTTATGAGTAAAACTTATCTGCTAAATTTGAGTTTTTTTACATATTACTTTAAATTTACATTGAATTCATTTATAATATATATATATATATGGGATTCCAAAGTTAGATTAAGGATATTCAAAAGTCTAATAGTATTTGGTGTTCTAATTTGGGGGAAAAAATGATGCATAAAAAGAATCTAACGATGTTGACAGATTTTTATGAAATAACTATGGCAAATGGTTATTTTCAGAATGGCTTAACTAATAAGATAGCATATTTCGATATGTTTTTTAGAAAGGTTCCGGATTGTGGTGGGTTTGCAATAATGACTGGTGTTGAACAGTTAATAGAATACTTAAAGAACTTAAAGTTTGAGGATGAAGATATTAATTATCTTCGTAGCAAAAAATTGTTTAGTGAAGATTTTTTACAGTATTTAAAGGATTTTGAGTTTACTTGTGATGTATGGGCTGTACCAGAAGGGACGCCGATTTTTCCTAATGAGCCTGTTGTTACAGTCAGGGGACCAATCATTGAAGCACAGTTTATTGAAACTATGATATTATTAACTATAAATCATCAGAGTTTAATAGCCACAAAGGCAAATCGGATAGTCCGAGCTGCTGAAGGAAGAAATGTTATTGAGTTTGGTTCAAGAAGGGCTCAAGGCTATGATGGAGCAATATATGGTGCACGGGCTTCATATATTGGGGGATGTGTAGGGACTGCCTGTACTATGGCTGAAAGGGACTTTGGGATTCCAGCAACTGGGACAATGGCACATAGCTGGATACAAACATTTACATCAGAACTAGATGCTTTTAGGTCATATGCCAGAATATATCCTGAAAATTGTATTTTACTTGTAGATACATATAATGTATTGAAGTCAGGTATTCCTAATGCCATAAAGGTTTTTAATGAAGAAATACTCCCGAAAGGTTTGAGACCAAAAGGCATTAGAATAGATAGTGGTGACATAACATATCTATCACAGGAATCCAGGAAAATGTTGGATGAAGCAGGTTTCGAGGACTGTAAAATTGTTGCATCAAATTCTTTGGATGAGTATATCATACGTGACATATTAATTCAGGGTGCAGAAGTTGATCTATTTGGTGTTGGCGAGAGATTAATTACATCTAGGTCAGAACCAGTTTTTGGTGGTGTCTATAAATTAGTAGCTGTAGAAGAAAATAATCAAATACATCCACGAATAAAATTAAGTGAAAATGTAAATAAAATAAATAATCCTGGTTTTAAACAACTATGGAGACTTTTTGATAATAAAACAGGAAAGGCTATGGCGGATGTCTTAACTACTCATGATGAGGTAATAGATGGGGATAAACCATATGAAATTTTTGACCCTGAATATACCTGGAAAAGAAAAACTATAAATAACTTCCATGCAAAAAAACTGTTAGTAAGGCTATTTGATAATGGGATATGTGTTTATGAAAGTCCAGACTTAGATAGTATTAGAGATTATTGTAAAGAACAAATTAGTACTTTATGGGATACAGTATTAAGATTTGAAAACCCATCTAAATACTATGTTGATTTATCACAATCTTTATGGGATATGAAGCAAAGGCTGTTACAGGAACATTCGATTAAATAGAAAGTTAATATAAAGCTAAGATTTGAAATACTCTATAATTCTAAACCGATTTCGAAGAGAGGAGGGTTAGAAAAAGACATAAATCATATAAAAAATAATTTTAAAATAAAAAAACAGGAGGAGATTTATACAAATGAAGAAACTATTACCGATTATAACTTTACTAAGTCTTATTTTAGTATCATTAACAGTTGTAGCAGCTGATTCAGAATCTTATTTACTTCTAGAACCTACGGAAAATCCTTCAACTGCCGGTGCCTTGCAGGTCATTGAACATAATGGAATACATACTATCGCCGATGAGGATGGAGAACCTATTCAGCTTCGTGGTATGAGCACACATGGTCTCCAATGGTACCCTGAAATACTTAATGACAATGCTTTTGCGGCCCTGGCAAATGACTGGGGGGCTAATTTAGTTCGCCTGGCAATGTATGTGGGAGAAGACGGGTATGCATCTGATCCTGATACTATAATGAACAGGGTAATTAAAGGGATTGATCTTGCTATAGCTAATGATATGTATGTTATTGTTGATTGGCATGTTCATTCACCGGGAAATCCTAAAGCAGAGATATATAGTGGTGCAATGGAATTCTTTAAAGAAATTTCCAGCCTTTATCCAAATAACCCACATATAATTTACGAACTTGCTAATGAACCAAGTGGCAATACTGGTAGTATAGAGAATGGCGGTGTTTCAAATGATGCAACAGGATGGAAAGTTGTAAAATCATATGCAGAACCTATTATTGAGATGCTTCGTGATACTGGAAATGAAAATCTAATTATAGTTGGAAACCCAAACTGGAGTCAACGTCCTGATCTGGCTGCAGCTAATCCTATAGACGATGAAAATACAGTTTATGCAGCACATTTCTACTCTGGTACTCATGAACCGAAACCAGAGGCCTATGTGATGGGTAATATTATAAAGGCTTTAAATAATGGGGTTGCAGTATTTGTGTCAGAATGGGGTACCAGTAAAGCTACAGGTCATGGTGGACCTTATCTGGAACCTGCCGATGAATGGCTTAATTTCCTGAATAAAAATAATATTAGTTGGGTTAACTGGTCCTTAACTAATAAAAATGAATCATCTGGAGCATTTAGACCATTTGTAATGAATGAACATGATGCGGCAGCTCTTGATCCTGGTGCAGATTTAAAATGGGAGGCATCAGAATTAAGCATTTCTGGTGAATATGTTAGAGCCCGTATTAAAGGAATAGAGTATAAACCAATTGATAGGACTCTATTAGAGGCATTCTCTACTGTAATTTGGGATTTCAATGATGGAACTGTACAGGGTTTTGGAGTTAATGCTGATAGTCCAATAAAAGATGTTTTTTTGACAAATGAAAAAAAATCCCTAAAGATTACAGGTATGGATGCAAGTAATGATATTTCAGGAACGAATTATTGGGCTAACGTTCGCCTTTCAGCAGATGGAAGTACTATACGACCTGATATAAAGGGAGCAGAAAAGCTTACTATGGACGTTATTGTTGATAATCCAACTACGGTATCAATTGCTGCAATACCTCAAAGTTCTACTCATGGTTGGGCAAACCCTAAAAGTGCTATTCACGTAGTTCCTGGAGAGTTTGTAGAGTTTAACAATAAGTATAGGGCTACTTTAACAATTTCCCTTGAAGATTCACCTAATTTTGAAGCTATTGCAAATGATCCTAAAGATAATACTATGACAAATATAATTCTCTTTGTTGGAACAGAAGACGCTGATGTTGTTTATCTTGATAATATTACTGTAATTGGCAATCGAGCTGTTGTAGAGGAACCTGTTGTTCATGCACCATTAGGAACAGCAATCCTACCTTCTAATTTTAATGATAAGACTCGTCAGGGATGGAAATGGGATGCATCATCAGGTGTAAAAAGTGAACTGATTGTTGCTGATGCTGATGATTCCCCTGCCCTAAGCTGGGAGCTAGCATATCCTGAAGTTAAACCTGATGACACTTGGGCTTCAGCACCACGTTTGATACTCCCGGGTATTAAAGCAACACGCGGAGATAATGAGTATCTAGCTTTTGACTTCTATCTTGATCCGGTAAGGGGAAGTGAAGGAAATCTTTCAATAAATCTAGCCTTTGCACCACCAAGTCTTGGTTATTGGGCACAGGCAGCAGATGCTTTTGAAATTCCTTTAAGCTCATTTGGAGTATTACCTCGAACAGAAAGTGGGCTATATCATTTTAAGGTATTCTTTAATCTAAATAATATAGCTGGGGATAAAGAAATAAAAGAGGATACTTTATTAAGGGATATTATTATAGTAGTTGCCGATGACCAGAGTGATTATGCTGGTAGGATGTATATAGATAATATAAGATTTGAATAATATTATAAGGCTTAGAGAAACCCCATCAGAATAAAGATGGGGTTTCTTAATACGAAATACTGCATAAATAGATTTTAAAAGAAATACTATAGATATTATTAAATATTGATTTTACTTAATGCTTAATATACTCATTGATCTATTTATAAGGATATTAGGGGGTATAATTGTATGACAGTTAATTTTTTGCCAATATTAAAGGTTGATCGAAAGAAAATTAAAGAAAAGGTTATTGTTTGTGGTGACCCAGACCGTGCAGCTGCAATTGCAAATAGCCTTGATGGTAATGAGGAAATAGCTTATAACAGGGAATAGAGATTCTTTAATGGAATTAAAGATGGGGTGGAAATTACAGTGGCTTCTCATGGAGTAGGGGCGGCCGGAGCAGCGATTTGCTGTGAAGAGCTGATTAAAGGCGGTGCTCAGGAGATTATTAGAGTGGGAACTGCCGGTTCTCTCAATAAGGAGATAGTTGATGGTGATATTGTAATAGCGAATGGGGCAGTCCGCGAAGATGGTCTGACTCAGCAACTCATAGCTCAATCTTATCCAGCGATTGCCAGTCATCAATTAACTAGCAAACTGGAGAAAGCAGCAATCAATGCTGGTATTGCTATTAATACAGGATTAGTACTTACTATAGCGGCTTTTTACCCTGAGAAAGAAGAACTACCAAATAATTATTTTAGTAAGGCTAATGTTATAGCAGTTGAAATGGAGCTAAGTGCTCTCTTTGTCATTGCTAGTCTTCATAAGATCAAAGCTGGGGGAATCTTGGCAATTGATGGTATGGCAATCGACTTTGATGTGGATAGCTACAATCCCCATCGGGATAAAGTAAGTCAAGCTATCAAAGATGAGATTGAAGTGGCTATTCAAGCCTTTGTCTTGTAAAAACAAGGAGGTATTTAAATTTTTTATGGAAGCAATAAAGAAGTATTATCAGGTCAGTGCTGAAAAGCTAATAAAGAATTTTGAAGATAGAAATATTGAAGGGTATTATTGCTCTACTGCAAAGGAAGCGGTTGAAAAGGCATTAAAATTGATTGAGGAGGACTCCAGTGTTTCCTGGGGAGGCTCTAAGACATTACAACAGATTGGTCTGCTGGAAAAATTAAAGGAATCTAATTTGGAGCTTTTAGATAGAGATAGTGCAAAAGATCCCCAGGAGAAAAGAGAAATCCAGTATAATTCATTTAATTGCGATTATTACTTAATGAGTTCAAATGCAATCACCCAGGATGGTAAATTAGTAAATATTGATGGTAATGGTAATAGAATTGCTGCACTTATATATGGTCCCAAAAATGTTATTATAATAGCTGGTATGAATAAGCTTACTAAAGATGAAGACAGTGCCATGAAAAGGGTTAGGAATTATGCTGCTCCAACAAATGCTATCAGGTTGGAGCAATCAACACCCTGTACTAAAACCGGAAAATGTCATGATTGCCTTGTTGATGATTGTATATGTTGTCAAGTCTTAGTTACTAGAAAATCTGCTCATGATAATAGAATAAAGGTTATCCTCGTAGGTGAAGAATTAGGTTTTTGAGGTTTGGAAAGTATTTTAGCATTGCTTGATATTAAATTCAGCTAGATTATATTTTTAAAGTTCAATGACAGACTCCCTTTCCGGATCAGTTGAAATATACTTTATGGGTACCTGGCATAATTCTTCAATTCTTTCCAGATATTTCCTGGCATTAATAGGTAACTGATTATACTTAGTAATACCTTCTATATCAATACAGATGAAATAATTGTTATGCTACAAAATAATAAATTCTCACTATTGATAATTTAGTTGCGTTTATATTAACATCATTACTAAATTCAACTTTTCCACGATTTCTTTTTTTGATATTTTTTACGTCATTAATTAATACTAATAGTGACTTTGAAAAAGGGGGATACAAAGTGGATATTATGGAAAAGAAGATGAGGTTTGATATTAAAACACTAGCTGCTGAACCTGCTTTGTTCTATGGTAAATTACTTGCCGTGACTGTAGGGGCATTTTTACTAGGTCGACATACAAAATAACTTATTTCAAAGTCAGTAACCAGGGGATATATTATATCCTCTGGTTTTTAAATTGTTTAAGGAAAATCATCTAGGTAAAATTAGTAACATTAGAAATTTTAGTAATCCCGTTAGCTATTTATTTTTTGCAAAAAATATCAAGTTTTATGAAAATAAATCTGATATACTGTGATTGTACATGTACAGGAAAGGGGACCCCTGGTATGAATTATTATGAGAGAATTGAACAGGCGATAGATTATATTGAGAGAAACCTGGAACAGGATATTGAGATTGAAGATATTGCTAAAGAGGCATATATGTCCTTAAGAAATCTGTATCGGATGTTTTTCGCTCTGACAGGTTATTCAGTTAAGGAATATGTACGTAATAGGCGTTTTAGCAGAGCCGCAGAAGAGATTAAAACAGGAGAAAGGGTTTTAGATGTTGCCATTAAATATGGTTTTTCCAGTCATGCTGCATTTACACGTTCTTTTCAAAATACAACTGGTATCCTGCCAGGTACTCTCAAAAGAATTAAAAAATCATATGAATTTGGGAGGATGAGTATATTGGATAAATACTTTGATGTACAGGATAAAGAGTTACTGGATAAGTACCCAGATATTAAGGTGTTAAAAGAATTATCTCCTATGAGGGTAGCATCATATAGTTATTATGGGAAAGAACCAGAAGGAAAGGCCTGGGAGATTGTAAGTGATTGGTTGAGAAAAAGGGGTTTTAATATTGAAGAAGATGGTTTACGGTTTTTCGGTTTTAATAATCCAGATCCAGTAGAAGGTAAAGAAGAATACGGTTATGAAATCTGGACTACACTAAGTGATGGTATTGAAGTCAATGATGAGAGAATAGTTGTAAAGGATTTTCTTGGTGGTCTATATGCCGTTACCAGTGTTCATGGGGGTGTTGAAAACATATTCTCTACCTGGAAGCGGTTAAATTCCTGGTTAAGTGAAAGTAAGTTTACATACGGTGGGCATCAGTGGCTAGAAGAACACTTAGATTTTGATGATGACTTTAACCATCTTGGTGGTTTAGATATATATATGCCTATTGAACCGAAGAAAGCAGGTAGTCAGTCAAAGGAATTTGTCGATGTGGAAGCAATGCGTTTAGCCTGTTATAGGGCAGAAGGACCTGATGCAATTGAGGAAGCTCGGGATTATTTTGTATCCTGGCTTCATGACAATGGGTATTTTGAAATATCCAAAGAAACAAGAATACTTGTTTGGTATAATCATGAAAAAACAGGGCAAACAGATCATTATTGTAATATAGGAATACCTATAGATAGTGATATAGAAATAGATAATCCAGAAATTAAAATGATTGATTTCCCTGGGGGGCATTATGCCCTTGTCAAAAGCAAATTTAAAAGGCTTAGCTATGAATGGCGTGTCTTTATGCAGTGGATGCAGTCAAATGAGAAGTATCAATTTGCTGGTCATCAATTTTTTGAGGAGTATTTAATTAGTAATGGTAAGTTGGAGATGGAGACTGATGTAAGATTGTTTATGCCAGTAAAAAAGTAATGGAAATATTGTGGGTTTAAGAAGGTAGGACTTGAAGGTCCACTACCTGAAGGGTTTATGGAGAAAGATAAGGTTTGAAAAAATCAAGAGTATAGGCACCTAATAAATAAAATAGAATAAATAAAATAGAACTTTCATAGCAAAAGAGGTAAATGCTATGAAGGTTCTATTTTAAGTAATAGGTTATTTAGTAGTACAAATGACCCTTATATAAAAAATGTTCTGGAAAATAAAAATTTAAACTATGTTGCTGAAGAGATAAAATCATGATAAACTATTAATAATTTGGAATATAACAGTAATTATAAAAGCATACTTAGGGGGTTGAAGAAGTGTATAAACATCATCAAGAATCTATTGAGAAAATCACGGATTTTTTTAAGAAAGATGAAGAGATAATAGCAGTAATATTAGCTGGGTCAATTGCACATGGATTTGAAAGTAAAGAGTCGGATATAGATGTAATGTTTATTATTTCTGAAGAGAATTATAAGAAACGATGTGCTGTAGGTGATATAAACTATTTTAATCAAGAATTATGCGATTTTGATGGGGGATATATAGATGGAAAATATATAACATTAAATTTTTTAAGAAAAGTCTCAGAAAAAGGAAGTGAACCTGCCAAGTATGCATTTCAAGGTGCTTCTGTTATATATTCAGAAATAGAGGGACTTCAAGAGATGGTTAATATGATTGAAAAATACCCTATTGAGAATAAGAATGAAAATATCAAAAGATTTTATGCTCAGTTTGAAGCTTGGAAATGGTATTGTTCAGAAGCATTCAAAAAAAATAACGACTATTTACTAAATACCTCAATTAGTAAATTTTTATTGTTTGGAGGGAGATTGATACTTGCTTATAATGAGACCCTTTATCCCTATCATAAATGGTTTTTGCGTGTATTACAGACAGTTGAAAAAAAGCCAGATAATTTCATTAAGTATTTCACTAATCTGCTTAGTCTCAGAAATGAAGATGCAGTCGAGCAATTCTATAATAGTATAATAGAATTTAATGATTGGTATACAGGGGATATTTCCTGGCCTTCTCAATTTATGATCGACAGTGAAATAAATTGGTTGACAGGTGACGTACCTGTTGATGATATTTAGTTATTAATAGTTAGGCTGATTTGATAAGAATCTTTATATCATTAGCATCAATATTTTTTTGGTAAAAGATTGCATATTATAATATAGTATTGTATAATATAAAAGTTAGAATATTCAAGGAGGCGAAATGATGATTGTTTATGTTCTTAAATAATAAAATTTAATTTAATAAATTTTAAATAAGATTAAGATACAAGGGGTTATTATGCCTATTTTTAAGTATCTTAAAATATTTAAGAACAACAGTTATCTACATTGTTATGATAATTCTCTCTGATTTTAATGGAGAATTTGAATACATTTCTATTTGCCTTTTATATAATAGTTTAGGTTAAATTTTATATAGTTTTTACGATTAAATTATCTCAAAATATAATTTGAGCATATGAAAATTTAACTATAAGTTATTGATAAAAAATAGTCTCAACTTATATTAGTAAGCTTGACTCAGATGAAGTTTCTACACCATCGGAATCTTAGTCACTCTTAGGTGATACTTACCCCACTACACTTGTAGGGGTCCATAAGAATAACCTAAACATCAAGCCCTAAGAGTCTTTAGTATTGTCGTTGAGATAAATTTCTATAGGATTATAGATATGTAGACCTGCAAAGGAACTGTTTGTTCTTTGCGGTTTTTTTATATTATAGTCAAAAAAAAATTTAAAAGGGTGATTATAGTGAATGAAATAAAAATAAATAAGGTTGCAAAGGAACAGGAATTTTCTGGAGTTGTATACGTAGAGATGGAAGGGAAGGTCTTGTTCGAAAAGGCCTATGGATATGCAGATAGGGTTAATTTACTAGCAAATCAAATAGACACTAAGTTTGGTATAGCTTCAGGGTGTAAAATATTTACTGCTATAGCGATATTACAGTTGGTAGAGAAGAATATGCTAGCCCTAGATTCATATCTAAAAGATTGTCTCAATATACCTTTCCCTAACTTCGACCCAGCAGTAAAGGTTCGGCATTTGTTAAATCACACTGCAGGTGTCCCTGATTACTTTGACGAAGAGCTTATGGATGATTTTTCAATACTATGGGATAGTACTCCTATGTATAAAATACGTGATCTGAAAGATTTTTTGCCTATGTTTCAGAACGGGAAGATGGATTTTAAAGCAGGAGAGAAATTTAAATATAATAATGCAGGATTTATTCTTCTCGGTTTAATTGTTGAAGAAGTCAGCGGGTTAAATTTTCGAGAATATGTTAGGAAAAACATCTTTGAACCATGCAGTATGAGTGATTCTGGCTACTTCTCAATGGATAAATTGCCTGCAAATACTGCTTATGGCTATGAAAGAGAAGAAACTGGCCAATGGAAAACTAACATTTACTCATTGCCTGTTATTGGTGGCGCAGATGGTGGTGCTTTTACTACAGTTGGTGATCTATCAAAATTATGGAAATCACTAAGAAATTATGAGTTGTTGAACAAGGCAAATACAAAGGAAATGCTATCACCACAAATCCATGATGAAGATGATTTCTATTATGGACACGGTATCTGGTTGATAAAGCAAGATGATAAAGTAATTCAATATTATATAGTCGGTGAAGACCCTGGTGTAACCATGATTTCCTCTATATATCCAGAAAAGGATATACAGATTACTATCTTAGCAAATACTGAGTATGGAACATGGGATCTTTCTGCTGCTTTTGAGCAGGAATTAGGATTAAAAGACTAAGTATCCCAGAAAACAAAAAAAAAGACTTCCTTGTTTTATAGAATGATTAAACATTAGGTAAGTTGAAACTTAATTAAGGTCAAGTAATAAGGATAAAAAGCTGTAAGTTGTATGATTAAGGTACAACTTACAGCTTTCAAATAATTCGATATTGGGGAATATATCATTATATGAAAGCAATAAAAAAATGGAGGTTGATATTTTGAATTTAAAAATTATTCTTGTTAGATATGGAAAAATCAAGGATAAATTATTAGATAATATAAATGAACATAGTTTCTATATAGAATCATTTTTAGAAGATCATATTATGAAATCTAATCATTATGAGATATGTGATAATTCAAATCAAATTGGATGTTTCTCTATCTTTAATAAAAGTATTATTACACAATATTATTTAGTAAAGGAATATAGACATTTTTCTCAGGAAATATTTGATAAAATACGGCGTTATGAAGATGTTAAAAAAGCCTTTGTGCCTACTAGTGCAGATTTCTTTTTAACTAATGCTATAGATTATCAAAAACGTATAGAATTACAGGCTTATTTTTTCCAAGATTCTAAAAGAGAGATTTTTGACTCCAAAATTATTAAGAATTTTTATTTAAAATTAGCTAGAGAAAATGATATAGATTTTATTAAAAATAAGAGTGGGGATTTTTTTGATGATGATGAACTGGATAAGCGAATAAGCAACAATGAGATATATCTTGGATATCTAGATAAGGAAGTTGTATCCATTGGGATAATTGAGAAGAGTTTATTCTATGAGAATATTGCTAGCATTGGAATGTTTACATTTTCGGAAAACAGAGTCAGTGGTATTGGTAGAAATACCATCTTGCAATTAAAGGAACTTTGTTATCAAAATAACTATATACCAGTTGCCGGCTGCTGGTATTATAATCATAATTCAAAAAAAACATTGGAGAGTGCAGGAATGTATAGTACTAGTCGTTTGCTGGTATTGCATTTTTAGAGTTTAGCGAAAAACCAATCAAATTAGCTTAGAATCCGGTATAAATTACAATTAAAGTAGATGGAAATTTAGTGAAAAGTGATTTTGGGTTTCTGGTGTTTCCTAAACTTCTTTTGAGTATTTTTAAGAAAGTAATTGACATTCCCATGATAATTTAATAAAATAGTCTAAATACCCATTTTTTAACAAAAGTAATGGGAAAAGGTGATTATTATGGAATATGCAAGAAATATAAAAACATATTATATCTATTCTGCATTTGCCGAATTATTGATCTTAGGTCCAATAATTATACTCTTTCTAATTGCTAAAGGACTATCTTTTACAGAGATACTATACTTCAGTCAATTGCTGCTATTTCTGTATTTATATTTGAGGTGCCGACAGGGG
>JADQBV010000212.1 GCA_016278415.1 Halanaerobiales bacterium | reverse complement strand
AAAAAGAAATTAATAGATTATCAGAACTATTAAATATTGAACACCTAATGACACGAAACCCCCGACAACTTAGTTATGGCGAAAAACGCCGTGTAGCACTGGCCGGGGTACTAATTATGAACCCTGAAATTATACTTTTAGATGAGCCATTGGCCTTTCTTGACCCACAAGGAAAAAAACAATTTATCGATATTCTAGGACAACTACATAATCAAGGGAAAACCCTCTTTGTTGCTACACATGATTTAAATTTTGCTGCAGAATGGGGTAATTATTTCATACTCCTAAATGATGGCAAAATTGATACCGTCAACCAAAGAGAAGTATTTAAGGGCAAAAATGGTGCATTTCAAGGTGTGGTTCCAATAACTGTAGATATTTTTAGAGGGTTTGTCCCCGAAGACAGTCTCCCGCTTACCATAAGGGATAGTCGTAAACTATTAGAGAAGTCATCAGATTACTGCTAAGCGGACTCTCCGCTCAAAGCAAAACACCCTAAATGACACCAAATTCAAGTCATGTAGGGTGTTTTCTTCTTAACTTAAGTAATATTTATGGTTCTATACTTTTAATTTTTAATAATATATACTAGCAAAAACTATCTAAAGAACTTATTCAGCAGCAACTATATATTTCTGTGCTGTTAATAGCATATTCTTCATTTCAAAGAACATTGTGTTTGTAGAATAAGTAGAACCTGAAATTACATCAGTTTCAGGATTAAAAGGTGTTTCAAGAGTCATACCAAAAAACCTTCCAATATACTCTTCATCTTTCATCTCTGGATGATGATCATTTGCATCAATAGCGGCAAATTTAACAATTTTTTCTCCATCTGGGCTTACATATGCAATCATATCTTCTGCATGATTATAAATAATTAGGTTTGCCCAAGAACCATATCCTATCAATTCTCCACCTTTTTTAAGAGGAACAAATAAGTATTTAACTTCATTTCTTTCAGGAGCAATTACGTCGCCAACTTCATCTGCACCACTCAATTCCTTTAATGCAGCCTTGTAATCCTCTACAGTACGATCAGTAGTTATCTTCTGCTGTTCACCTGTTCCTACAACAACCTTCATATGAGCTGATACCACACCAACAACACCTACCATTAAACTAATAACCAATAACATTACCAATAATTTTTTCATAATAAAATCCCCCTTTTTAGTTAATATTTTCACAATACTAATTTACCACAAAATGTCTGTTTTGTCAAGCTTAACTGATTACATTCCCTCTTATTAAAACCCATTTATTGTAATATTGTTATAATATTTAGCTATATAGCCTTACAATTGCTTATGTATTCACATTCACATAGCTTGTATTACATATAAGCAAATAGGAATTTTTGACTAAAATTTTAAACTGTAGTAAAATTAAAATAATAAGGGGGTAATAATATTGAAAAATAATTATAATGAAATACTAACTGCTTTTAAAGAATATGTAAAAAAAATAGACTACTATAATCACGCACTGGCATTACTACACTGGGACTTGACAACAGGAATACCCGAAAAAGGAATCCCAGCAAGATCAGAAGTACTGGGTCTATTATCAACTGAATCCTTTAAAATGTCTATATCAGAAGAAATGAAAGAATACCTTGCTTATTTTAATGAAAAAAATAATAAAAATAAACTAGATAATATAATGAAAGCAGTCCTTCGGGAATGTAATAAAGACTTTGACAGATTTAAGAAGATACCAGAAGATAAATACCGTGAATATGTTCAGCTTACTTCCCAGGCTCAATCAATATGGGAACAAGCAAAAAATAGCAATGACTTTTCACTCTTCGAACCTTATCTTGAAAAAATAGTCAATTTTAATATTGAATTTGTTGAACTCTGGGGGTATAAAGACAATAAATATAATACCCTATTAGACTATTATGAACCTGGTATGACTGTAGATAAACTTGATAATATATTTGGTAACTTAAAAAATGAGATAATATCACTTTTATCAAGAATAGAGAAATCAGAAACAAAACCTATTAACAAACTATCTGGCAAACATTTTGATCCTAAAAAACAGGAAAAAATATGTCTTAAATTACTTCAAGATATTGGCTATGATTTCAGTGCAGGTAGACTAGACGAAAGTGAACACCCTTTTACCATAGGTATAAATCCTGGTGACGTTAGACTGACTACTCATTATTACCCTAATAACCTAACAAGTGCACTCTTTAGTTCTTTACATGAAGGGGGACATGGACTATATGAGCAAAACATTAACACTGAATTAGTAGGTACACCGCTTTGTACAGGGACATCAATGGGTATCCACGAGTCACAATCAAGGTTCTGGGAAAATATGATTGGCCGCAGTTATAACTTTTGGGGTAATTATTATACAGAACTTAATGAAATATTCAAAGAAGAACTAAACAATTTAACACTAGATGACTTCTATAGATATATTAATCTAATAGAACCATCCCCAATCAGAATTGAAGCCGACGAACTTACATATAATCTACATATTATGATTAGATATGAGATAGAAAAAGCCTTAATCAATCAAGATATCTCAGTCGCAGAATTGCCTACTATTTGGAATAGTAAGATGGAAGAATATATAGGGGTTAGGCCTAAAAACGACCAGCAAGGAGTTTTGCAGGATGTACACTGGTCAAATGGGCTAATAGGTTATTTCCCTTCTTATACCCTTGGTAATATATATGCTGCCCAATTTTACTATATAATAAGAGAAGAAATAAAAGACTTTGATAAATTACTACAATCCGGTCAGTTAAGCAAAATAAGCCAATGGCTTATTGATAATATTCATAAACACGGAAAACTACTAAATCCTTCAGAAATCATTACAAAAGTAACTGGGGAAAAAAGTAGCTCAAAATACCTAATTAAATACTATGAAGAAAAGTACTCTGATATTTATAACATATAATCACATCTAATAACATTGAATTTAGAAAAAGCCTATCTATGATATCACAGATAGGCTTTTTTATTGTCTCAATTAGCTTACTCTTCAATAAGGTCCTCTTTATAAGCCTTAATATACAGCTCCTTAAGCTCGCTTATCAAAGGATGACCTATACCACCAAATCTAACTAATTCTACAGCATTATCAACTGCTTCTTCAAAACTACTTGCCTTATACATAGCCAATACTGGTGATAATTTTTCAAAAGAAAAAGGCTCAGATTCTCCAACTTCATCAACTTCTGCAATTATTACTTTGGTATCTTCCTTTACCTCTTGATAGATCTCATCAAGAACCGTAACAGACTGTTCAAGCACAAATAACACACTCTTTAAAGACCCACTTATAATTTTGTTGATAGTTAATTAAGACAAGTCTGTAATATTAATAGTAAGGCAGCGTTAACTATCAGCTTATAGCTTAAAACATAAAAGTGAGTAGTATTTTTAATCATCAAATATATTACCAAAATTCTTTATTACCACTTCCTCGGAATTATACTCATTTATAATGATAATATTTTTTGTATCAAATATAAGTGGTGTTTTCATTTTTTTTGACATTTCTTTAAAATCTAGATCTTTAAATTCATTATGATCAACTAGAATTAATACCATATCTGCATCTTTAACAGCTTCATTGATACCTGTGAGTTCCAATTTTGAATTATCTGTTGTCTTAATATATGGATCATAAATAGCTATCTCCACTCCTTCTTTCCTGAGCAAATTTACAACCTTCAAAGCAGCACTCTCTCTTATATCATCCACATTACCTTTATAAGTTATACCAAAAATAGCTATTTTAGGATTTTGAACCCCTTGAGTTAGTTGTTTTACTTTCAATACTACATAGTTAGGCATACCATTATTTGTTTCTCTAGACATGGAAATAATATTTGCTAACTGAGGGGCTTTATCAATAATAAAGTAGGGATCAACGGCTAGACAATGTCCACCCACGCCAGGACCAGGTTGATGCAAATTCACCCTGGGATGTTTATTAGCCATCTTTATTACCTCAAGAACATTTATTTGCAACTTATTACATATTTTTGTCAGTTCATTTACTAAAGCTATATTGACGTCCCTAAAGGTATTTTCCATTAATTTTGACATTTCTGCTGTTTTTGTATCTGTTAGTAATATCTCTCCCTCAACAAAGCTTTTATAGACTTCTGCTGCATTCTTAGTACACTGTGGTGTACAACCTCCAACTATTCTGCTGTTTTGAACCATCTCTTTTATGATATCTCCAGGTAATACTCTTTCTGGACAATACGCTAAATAGATATCATCTCCAACTTTCAATCCCGATTGTTCTATTATATCCTTAATAATAGAGTCAGTTATACCTGGAGGAATTGTTGATTCAATGATAACAACAGTTTCTTTTTTGATATATGAAACAATTGAATGTACAGCTGAAGTTATATAACCCAAATCACATGTTTTATCTTTTTTAATTGGTGTTGGAACTGCTATTATATATACATCTGCATCTTCAGGTTTTGTTTTGAAAAACAATCTCCTCTTTTTTAATGTCAGATTTAACATTCTCCCTAAAAAGGGTTCTTTTATAGAAATTTCTCCCCTATTAAGTTTTTTTACAAGTTCTTCATTTATATCAACACCAACTACTTGAAACCCATTTAGTGCTAACATTAAAGCTGTTGGTAATCCAATATAACCGAGACCAACTACACATATTCTTTTCATACTATATACACCTTCTAGAATTTATATATTTGTATTAGAGTAAATCAATTTTAAAAATAAAGAATAAATAATAACATTATAAACAACAAAACATCTATTACTAACTCGACTTTCTAATAACAATATTTTTTATAATACTTTAAACTTACTATTTATTATTTTTTCAATTCTAAAGTTTTCTTATTTTAATCAAGCTGGTTAATTATATTATCATATTCATGACTGACAGAGGAATATATATTCTCTTCACGTTTAATTGCGCCTAATAATACCTTTTCATAAAGTTCTTCATCCCATCCTCGGTTATACTGATAATAAGCGGTAACCTTGGATAATATCTTATAAGGAAATAATAAATTTATCTTAACAACCTCCCATTCCACTCTGGTAAGTGGATTTACTATATGATACCATGTCAGTATATTTTGCAGCCTAAGGGAATCAAGTTTAACATGATGTTTGCATATATTTGATAAAAAACGTCTTATATCATGTGCCGGTAAAGCCAGTTGTATAAGATCCAAATCAAATATATATAGTTTTCCAGTATCCTCTAAGATAACGTTTTTTTTTTAAAATCAAAATGTCCTAGACCACCACTTCTTTCTGTTTTTTTAACCCAGGAAAGATATTCTGATTTATCTAGCTGAAGTCTTAAATCTTCAATTCTACTAAGGTATTTTGGTGCTATTTCCATAAAAACAGAACCAAATTTTGTATGCTCATCTTTTTCTAATTCAGTATTATATAGATTTTCTAGTGTCTGGTAATTATCACTATACATTTTAGGCCACTTCCCCAGGCGGCTGGTAATACTAACCCCTTCAGGTGTATTAAATCCTTTAGATGCTTTATGAAATTTTGCCAATTCATTGACCATTATATTTAAATCTTCATTATCATCATAATTTAAACTTTTTCCTTTTATTGCATCAAATAGAATAAAATTATTATCCTCTAACATAACAAAATGTTTTCCACTACTTGTTTTATGGATTTTAGGAATATTAATTTTGTTATCTTGAAGATGAATAATGGCTGTTATAATGAACTGAACCCTATTTGTATTACCAGGTAATTTCTTTAATACCTTTAACCCTTCATTGGTTTCGACCCACCACACTGCCCTATTATGCCTTATACATTCAGGATAAATTTTATTTATTTTAAGTGAATAGTAATCAAGTACTGGTAGTATATTATCAACTTTTGTTAAGTCCATAATTTTTTCCCCTTTCAGAAATTCAATATTCTGTATTTGATTTATTATTCTCCAAGAAAATTTTTCAATATACAATCTATCTCTGATTCTTTATCTATTACATCACCTATACCTACTCTCTTTTTCCTGCTTTTAAAATCACTAGATGCCGTATTCATTTGATGGCAGTTCCAAATATATTCAGACTTAATAATTTCATGGTTTAAGTTTATTACTCCAGAATGCCCCCCAGTAATTTTGTGCCTTTTTCCTGTTAAATAATCTTTGCTATTATAGATTAAGGTATAAAAAGGAGGGCTATTATAAAAACACCTTACTAAAGAATTATTAACTGAGTCATAGATATAGCCTTGTTGACTAATTAAAACCATAGTTTTGTCCTTTGGATGATAGTTCTGCAAATATTGGATGTGATGGATATTATAAAGATCATCAGAATCTAACCTTACTAAATACAAAAGATTATAATCCTGTAATAGACCTTTTCGAAATACATTTGATTTACTTCTTTTAAGAGCCTTGATATTTTCAGGGAATTGTCTATAATTAGATAAAGCAGTTTTGACTAAATTATCTGTTTTATCATCATATATTAAACATGCTATAAATTTTTGATTAGTTTGTGCTACTAAACTCTTAAATGTATAATTCATGAAAATATTAATTCTATACTCTATCCAATCTTTGGTGAATTTTTCTTTTTTGTAACTCTCCCAGTTATGGGTGTTTAGGTAGATGGGAATAAAAATTAATTTATCTTCCATAATTTTATACAACCTTTCTTTAAATCACTATAAAACCTCCTAACTTAATTTTCTTACTTTGTAAATTTAAATGATGGGCATTTTTTTATTTAGAAAATTTAAGCCAAAAAGTCTTATTTGAAGTTTTTTAATATTTTATTAACTTCGTTTTTATCTGTAATCATATTGTCTATATCAACATGTCGCAGATCATTATTTTTATACCTAGCATATGCAGCTGCAGTTTGGTAATTTTGCTGATGAATATGCCATAAATAATTACGCCCGGGTATTATCTCATGATTAGGATATTTGTAATAAAAAGCGTTATGATATGGTACAATACGGTATTTATTAACTTTCTCTTTCATCTCAGCACTAGTAAAAATAATGGTAAAAAAGGGCGGGCAGCCATTAAACCATAGTTTAACAAGAGTATTTTTATATGAATTATATATATATCCATGTTGACTTAATAGCAACTTAGTGTCTTTCTTTGGTTTGAAATCTATGAGTTTTTGTATATATGATTTGTGATAGAGATCATCGGTATCTAATCTAGTCATATACAAAAAATCATTGTTACTTGTGTAGTCTAAAACTCTATTTCTAAATTTACTCTTTTTTATAAAAATAATATTTTTTGGTAAGTCTTCATATTTATTTAATCTATCTTTTATTAAATCCTTAGTTTTATCATCATATATGATAAAAGCAACAAAATTTTGGTTAGTCTGAAGTTTTAAGGACTTTAAAGTGTATTTCATAAATATTTTTATTCTATAAGTGATCCAATCTTTAGATTTTGTTTGTTCATTATTCTTACGACCATCCATAACATTGAAATTGCTATTTATAATTATTTTTTTTTCCAATTAAGCCACATCCTATTATGCATTTTAAATAACTAACTCAAACTTCGTAGATAAATTTTACGCATAAAGCCTGGTTAACCAATTCATAGCCTTCCATGCGGGGCTGGAGCTTTTTGACGCAAGTCGATTCGCTAATACTGTCCCCAGCATTGCGTTTAAGATAGAAGAAGGCAGTGAAACGCTTATTCAGCAAATGGTTAACCAGAAAATTCAAGTATAATTAAAGTAAGTGCGAAGTTTGAGTAACTAAAAATATATATGAGATATAATAATTTAAAAATCGTGTTAAGTAGATTTATCATAATAACATGAATTATTTTTCATTCTTTTTATACCTTCACTTAAGATTATTTCTGGTTTCCAATTTAATATTTTTTCTGTTTTATATATAGGGGCAGCAGTGTACATTATATCTTTTCGTCTATAATCTAGAGCACCCCAATCTATATTAGTTTTCTTTTGATATATAGATTCAATTAAAGAAGCTAGCTCTCTGATACTGCTTGCAACACCTGTGCCTAAGTGAAATTCTACATTACCAAGTTCTTTATCTTCAAGGTACTCAATTAAGTTAATAAAAAAGCTTACAACATCAGAAATATTAATAAAATCTAATTTTTGATTCCCCTCAGTCATTGGGATACTATCCTTGGAATATATTGAATCAATTATTAAATCAATAACCTTCTTATGCTTAGTTCTATTTCCATAAATACTATATGGAATAACATTTATCCATCTGAAATTAAGTATATCTTGATAGTATTTAACAATACTTCTAAAAGCTGTTTTTGTAGCAGAATATAAATAAGCACTATTTAAACAACCGTCACTGTAATAATACTCCGAGAAAGAACCAATATTAATAAAGTACTTTAAATCTACATACTGTAAAGCATCTAAAAGATGAGTTCCAAATTGTATATTTGACTTTAATAACAGATTTAATGAATTTTCATCGTCATTGCTTGTTGAATAAGAAGCCAGATGTATGACTATATCTGGAGAAAATATTTTAATCATATTCTTAAAATTTTCCTGATTGGAATTAATCACAAAAAGTCTTCTCAATTGTTGTTCCTTAAATAAGTCTTTTGTTTTATTAATGTTTCTAATTACTATTGCTAAAAAATTATCCTTATTTTGTAACAATACTGGTATAAGATTTCTACCCACAAAACCTGTAGCACCAGTTATTAATATTCTCATTAAATACCACCCCTAAAATGGAGACTTAAAATCATCTAACTTAGCAACTCCCTTATCTTTATCTGAAATAATTGGATTTTCAGTTTTCCAATCCATTCCAAATGAATCCCACCTTATACCTGTATCACTTTTCTGATTATAAACAGTCGATACATTGTATACTGTGGTAGTACCATCTTCCAGGGCTTTATACCCATGAGCTAGACCTTTGGGTATATATACAGATTTTCTATTTTCTTCAGATATATTTACTGAAATATATTCTAAATATGTCTTTGATCTTTTCCTCAAATCAAGTACAACGTCCATTATTTTACCACTGACGACATATACAAGTTTTTCATGACTATAGGGTGGTAGCTGAAAATGCATGCCTCTAATAACATTTTTTTTTGAAATAGTATAAAAGCTTTCTTTAAAAATAGTACACATATTTTTTGTTTTAAATAAATTTTGATTAAAGGTTTTACAAAAAACCCCTCTATCATCAATGGATAGGAAATTTTCAATTATATATACACCCTCTAACTTTGTTTTAATTAAATTCATTAAAAAATCCACCTTTCCTAAATATTTACCTAAACTAGTTGATCAGATAAAAATTATACTTACAGAAAATTAGATTTTGATAATTCTACTTAATATTTGAAAACTCTTGAATTTGTTTTCTACATAATTCCATTACATCTACTTGTTTATAAAACTTATACCAACTAATTGTATATTCTATGGCTTGCTCTATTGTAAGCTTGGGTTTCCAACCTAGGTATTTCTTAGCCCTGGTACAGTCCAGATTTAATAATTTTGCCTCATGGAAATTATTTGCTATAGATAAACTATCCCAATAACCACTGCCCCATTTATCTATAATAGTATTAACCAGTGTTTTGACTGTAATAACTGATTCCAGTTCAGGACCAAAATTCCAGGCTCCACAATATTTAGCACCATCATCATACATCTTTTTAGCTAGCATCAAATATCCGTTTAAGGGTTCTAAAACGTGTTGGAAAGGACGAACAGCTTCAGGATTCCTTACATTAATACATTCTTGCTTAATTAAGGCCTTTATACAGTCAGGAACAATTCTATTTTTGCTCCAGTCACCACCCCCAATAACATTCCCTGCCCGTACAGTGGCAATAGATTTACCATGTTTTTTAAAGTCATCGGGGTGAAAAAATGAATTTCTATAGGAAGTCGTCAATAGTTCTGTACATCCTTTACTGGAACTATAGGGATCAAACCCACCCATTGGATCATTTTCCCTATAACCCCATATCTGCTCCTTATTTTTATAACATTTATCAGAAGTAATAATTATGGCAACCTTAATTGAATTAGATTTTCTTATACATTCTAACAAATTAAGTGTTCCCATTAAGTTTATTTCATAAGTTTCTATAGGCTTTTCATAGGATGAACTAACCAGCGGTTGTGCCGCCAGATGAAAAACAATATCTATATTATATTCCGTGATAGTCTTAAAAAGTTTACTATAATCTCTAATATCAGCCCGATTATCTACTAAGTTATTGCTAAGTCTAGTTACCACAAAGTTATCAGATTTTGTATAAGGATCTAAGGCATAGCCTATTACATTAGCCCCTAATTCAGTTAACCAGATAGATAACCAAGATCCTTTAAATCCAGTATGACCAGTTACCAGTATATTTTTATTATTAAAGATATTATTAAACAATTTATTCATATCCCTTACTCCCATACTTTCCATGGTTTATTACCGGAATCCCATAATTCATTAGCTCTTAGAGCATCTTTAAATGTATCTATTGCTATCCAGAAACCATTATGCTCATAGATAGCTAATTCTCCGTCATCAGCTAAATTTTTAATAGGTTCCTGAACAAACATACAATCCCCTTTTGGTATATAATCAAAAACCCTTCTGTTTAATACCATAAAACCGCCATTTATAAACCCACCCTGTTTAGGTTTTTCTGTAAATGACTTTACTAGACCATTTTCTACTTCTATTACACCAAAAGATGATATAGGGTGAATTCCGGTTATGGTGGCTGCTTTTCCTTTTAATTTGTGATACTTTATTAGTTCTTTTATATTTATATCACTTAGTCCATCTCCATATGTCAGCATAAAATTGTTATCATCTATATATTTTTTTATTTTCTTTAGTCTACCTCCAGTTAAGGTTTCAAGCCCTGTATCTATAAAAGAGATATTCCAATTACTATTGTCATTTGTATGATAAGTTATACTAGAAACACCATTCTCTATGTGAAGGGTATAATCGTTATTAAGCCATTGGATATTGTTAAAATATTGTTTTATCATATCTCCTTTGTACCCTAAACATAATATAAAATCCTTGATACCGTAATATGAGTACATTTTCATAATATGCCAGACGATAGGCTTATTACCGATATCTACAAGAGGTTTTGGTCTATATTCTGTCTCTTCCCTCATACGTGTCCCCTTACCACCGCATAATATTACCAATTTCATCATATTTCTCTCCTCATATTGTAATAATTA
The DNA here is from genome assembly GCA_016278415.1 of Halanaerobiales bacterium. The sequence continues at coordinate 2,633 of JADQBV010000212.1, read as the reverse complement.
CATTAATTTTATCACTTTATAGCCTTTAAAAAACTAAATATTCCAAGCTATGATTGGTATTTTCGTTAAAGTTTATTATATTAACAATTATATGCAGTGGTAAATTATTTGTGAGGAAGGCCTTTTTATAATAAATTTAAAGTTTAAGGGAGGGGTATTATACTGTTACATGTGATATATAGTCCTCAACATTAGTAACTGTATGGTATTTTATTGGATAATCCTCATCCATATTGCTTTTATCGTAATCGTATGTGATATGAAGATGGTTAAATCTGTCAACAGCATAAATCTTAATTCCCTGTAAAATACAATTGCTTAGAAATTGTCTATCCTGTTCGTTAAATAAATCATTAAATCGAATTTTGTTGAATAATTCTTTTTTACATACTACTGTAGAGCTTATGACTTGTTTTACATATCTATTTTCCATATCAGGAAAAATAAGAGCCAGGGTTTTACTTCTCTCAAAAAAAGTGTAAGATGTATACTTCCCTACAATGCCTGCACCAGTGTATTTAAAGGCATTCATGATATCCTTCAAATATTCAGAGGCATAATATGCGTTTTCATCAAATTTAGCTATAAAATCAAAACTTGATTGTTCAACACCCTTAGCTAAATATTCATTTAATGATTTTCCTTCTCCAAGTTTAAGTATTTTAATATCTTTATACTCTTTTTTCTCATTTTCCCACTCATCCAACTTGACATTGTCATTATTTATAATAATGATTAATTCCTTTTTCTCATAACTTTGTCTGTCATAATTACTAAATATACCATCTAGATTTTGAGAACTATTTGTATAGGATATAATGGATACCCCTGGTTTCCTAATCTTTTTCTTCCTTAAACCTACTTTATCTAGTATAGTATCCATTCTATGACTATAAGTATGTTTATTAAAAACCGCCCTTTGCCCGAGCAATGACAATCTATCTCTCAACTCTTGGTTCCCAAGCAAAAGCTTAATATTCCTTAAGGCATCTTCTTTTGATCTACATAGTTTAACAATCCCTTTAAACATTTGCTGTAAACCCAATGAATACCCACTTACTATATTAGTACCACATGCTAACAGTTCAAATACCCTTCTTGAAAACATTGTAGGACTTTCCTGTACTGTATTAACATTTAAAAAAACATCGTATTTTTTATATATCTGAATCATTTTGTCATAAGGCAAGTTCCCTTTAATATAAGGTTGGTAAATATCTGGAAACCTATAATTTTTATTATTTTCATAGTTATAACACCTATCATAAATATCTACACCATATTTAATTGCCGGATTTAATAACATTTCCATATCTTTTTGTCTATTTAAATATTTTGTATTATACCATGTCCCTGCAAAAGCAACTTTCCCTAATTTTTCCTTATCTTTATTTATTGGATTATGCAGTATAAGCTGAGCTGCAAATGGTAGTAAGTATACACGGTTATGCCCTACAACTTCCTTATATTTCTCTATACTAAGTGAGTCAGTTGTAAAAATATAGTCAAAAAGTTTTGCAGTTTCAATAAAGTTTTCAAAATGTACTGGATCTTCTTTATTCCAAAAAACAGTAGGTATCTTAAGTTCTTTACAATAATTGATTAACTCAATTAACCTTTCACTTACTTGAGACTTATAATTTGATATGTTATATTTCCACGAGCCATTACTCCCTTTCCAGGCTGATTCAACAAATAATAAATCTGGTCTCTTATTTTCAATTGTTAACTTGCAATCATCTTGAAATAAGGGAATAAGTGTACACTCATATTTAAAACATTCATAGCTGAATTCATCTAGAATTGTTGCTATTTTCAAATTAGGCCTTGCTACATTGATATTGGTCATATTAATACTTCTTTTTTGCGAAGCTAAATAATCTTTATCCAGAGTAACCTGGTCAATTTGATCACTAATAAACATTTCTTCTGCCTCGTTTTTACCATCTGAATCAATATATACTTCACAGGAAATATCACCTGTTAGTATTAGGTACTCGCTCATAGAGTTATTTTTATATAATCTAGGATTTTCCTCTAATTCAGACTTAACCTTTATATGCTGAAAATCCAAATCCATACCATCTGTATAAATAATTTCCTTAAAAGAATTACTTATTTTATTTAAATTTTCCTGATCCTTATATAATGGTTTACAATATAGATTATAATTCCCGTAAATAACAATCAAACGACCATTGCCTACAATACTAGCCCAGCTATTAAAATCAGTCACCTCACAAGTTAAGTTATCAAAATTATTTTTTAAGGCTATTTTGTGTTTAAAGCTTTTATTAATTATGGTTATTATTTCGTTCTGCTGCACTATAACTAGTTTTCACCTCCAAAGATCAGTCTTTCTCTTTATTATATTCAAGTATAACGAATTTTGTTTATCAAAGGTGGGAGTCTTAATGAGTCTTAATCAACAAAAACCCAAACCAGTAGTACAATATAAACCAATATTCAATACAAATTTATACATTAAAAAAAGAGCCACCCGATATTTCGGATAACCCTTTAATTTACTGATAGTTTTTAGTTATTGTGTTACTTGTTATTTTTCTGACGATATAAATGGTGGGCCCACCAGGATTCGAACCTGGGACCAATCGGTTATGAGCCGATTGCTC
>JADQBV010000254.1 GCA_016278415.1 Halanaerobiales bacterium | reverse complement strand
TGGTACTGCGAGGGAGACTTCGTGGGAGAGTAGGTCGCTGCCGAATCTTATTTTAATTTTTATAACTTAATAATTTTCACTGTTGTTCCCCGATAGCTCAGTTGGTAGAGCAGATGGCTGTTAACCATCTTGTCGCAAGTTCGAGTCTTGCTCGGGGAGCCATTTATTTTAAGAGGCTTTTTTAATCTAATTTTAATCATAATTTAAAAGGTATTAATTTATTGTTACAGAACTATTAATATTAGTTGCTAAAATTTATGCAAAAAAAAATTATAAAACAAAGGAGAGTTTAATTTTATGAAAATGAAAAAATTAGGTATTTTATTATTAGCTTTATTATTAATTGCTATTCCAGTTATGGGTGCGGAATCAACAAATGAACAAAGTACTGAAGAAGAAATTGCAGTTGTAGTAAATGATAAAGAAATTACAGTAAATGAAGTTGACGCTGCTATTAATTTACAAGGACTTGTACAAAAGATAGCTCAGACTGATAGAAACTTTGTAATGGTATTATTACAGACTGAAGCTGGGAAAGAACTTTTAAACGAATATAGAAAAGCAAATCTTGATAGACTTATTGAAAGAGAATTATTAGTACAGAAAGCTAAAGAAAAAAATATTAATATAAGTGATGAAAGGAAAAACGAATTATTTAATGAACAACTAGAAAATATTAAAAGTAGCAATCAAATAACTGAAGAACAGTTACTACAATCTTTAAGCCAACAGGGAATTGATAGTATTGAAAGCTTTAAAGAATTGTTTTTATCACAAAACGAGACAGCTCTTTTAATTAATGAATTACAAAGACAAGTTGTCGATTCAGCTGAAGTTACAGATCAGGAAGTAAAAGATTATTATGAAAATAATAAAGAGCAATTTACTCAAAAAGAAAAGATTACTGCAAGTCATATTTTAGTTGAAAAAGAAGAAACAGCTAAAGAAGTTTTAAATAAATTGAATGATGGTGCTGATTTTGCTGAACTAGCTAAAGAATATTCTATTGATGGTTCTGCAGCACAGGGTGGTAAATTAGGTAGCTTTGCTAAGGGTAGAATGGTTAAGCCTTTTGAGGAAGCAGCTTTTGCACTTAATGTAGGAGAAGTTAGTGAAATTGTAAAAACTGATTTTGGATTCCACATTATTAAAGTAACAGATAAGACAGAAGCAGGGACAACATCTTTTGAAGATGTTAAAGAATCTATTAAGAATAATTTATTGAACCAGAAGAAATCACAGCTTATGAAAGAATATATTGAAAAGCTTAAAGAAGAGGCTACTATAGAAAGAAAACTATAATATAGAATATAGTTTATCTTAAAAATATATTTAATAAAATGAAACCCTGACCATCAAAAGAGGTCAGGGTTATCTTTTAATTATTTTGATGTGTCAAACTCGGGAAGCCTAATCTAAATCTGCTATTGAATTAGATTGAGAGGTTCACTCTTTTGGTAAATCGCTTCGTACTTTTGGTGTTCTTTTTTCATTTGGAGGAAGTTCATTGTTTTGCAAATTAATTTCTAGAGATTTTGCAATTTCAAGGTCCTTTAATTTTTTTGCTCGTTCAACACTTTTTAGTAAACTCCTATTAAATTTGCTTCTCATAGATATGGTTTAAACCCCCTACTTTAAATCTATTTAGTGCACTTTTGAATAAATTATTCTTTCCTAATAATAATTCTATAAAAATAATATAAGCTTAGTAATATTTTTTGTAAATAAGCAAAAGAATATACAAAATTTTATGTATTATATTTGGTAATTTATATTTACAAAGGTTACGCTTTATATAAAGAAAAGTATGTAAGCCGGATAAATATAAATGTAAATATAGCTCAACTAGAATAAATGATTTTTTTTTATAGTATTCATTACTAAGATTATTATTGAAGAAGGATTTAGTTGATTTCTAAAGAAGTTTATAAATAGTTAGTAAAAATAATTCGAGTAGAGAGAAGTATATTTATATATAATAGATTAATAGGAGGGGGGATTAAATTTGAAAATAGGTATACCGAGAGAAATCAAAAATAATGAAAACCGGGTTGCAATTACTGATGCGGGTGTTAAGGGTTTAGTTGAGGCTGGTCATCAGGTTTATATTGAAAACTTTGCTGGAATTGGTAGTGGGATTAGTAATAAAGAATATACTTCAGCAGGTGCGGAGATCCTGGATGATGTTAAAGAATTGTTTGATAGCGTGGAAATGATAATGAAAGTTAAAGAACCATTAAGAGAAGAGTATGAATACTTTCATGAAGGTCAGATTTTGTTTACATACTTACATCTGGCTGCTGAAGAAAATTTGACAAAGGCCTTAATGAAAAAAGGCGTTACAGCAATAGCATATGAGACAATTCAACTTTGTGATGGTTCTTTACCATTATTAATTCCAATGAGTGAAGTAGCTGGTAGATTAGCTACTCAAGCGGGTGCCAGATTTTTGGAAAAACCTCAGGGTGGAGCTGGAGTTTTACTTGGCGGAGTACCTGGAGTTAAGCCTGCAAGAGTAGTTATTATAGGTGGAGGTACGGTAGGTATAAATTCAGCTAAAATGGCTATTGGTTTAGGTGCAGATGTAACAATTCTTGATCTTAGTGCACGACAAATGAGGTATTTGGATGATATTTTCCAAGGTAGGGTTAAAACCTATATGTCAAATCCCTTTCATATTATGGAAGAATTAAAGAAAGCTGACCTTGTGATAGGTGCTGTACTTATTCCAGGGGCTAAAGCGCCTAATCTTGTAACAGAAGAGATGATTAAGGAAATGAAAAAAGGTTCTGTAATTGTAGATGTAGCAATAGATCAGGGTGGGTGTGTTGAAACTACATATCCTACTACACATCAGCAACCTGTTTTCGAAAAACATGGAGTAGTACACTATTCTGTTGCAAATATGCCGGGAGCTGTACCAAGGACATCAACTTACGCATTAACCAATACAACATTACCATATGCATTAATGTTAGCAAACAAGGGTTATAAAAGGGCAATAACAGAAAATGAAGCTTTGAGTAAAGGTTTGAATGTTTATAATGGCAAGGTTGTCTATAAAGCAGTTGCAGATGCCTTTGGCTTGGAACATTTTCCTTTAAATGAAGTAATAAAAGGATTTTAGTTTGTAACTATATTATAATAAATTAGTATATGTATATGAAAATATAGATGATGTAAATTATGCAACAGTGCATATTTATAAATTAAATTATATATATTATTAAACAAAGTTTAATTGTATAAAAATTACTTTTCCTTTCTCGTTTTTACTATGATTATTTTTATAATGAGCTATAAGACTGCTATTAAAGGGTTAGTAATTGTTTATTTAAGGTAAGGTTTTTTTATTAAATATTAAATTGAATATTAATACAAAAATAATTCTATAATTATTGCAGGAAATATGAACTATACGAAGAATATATATAAGTAAATCTTAAAAAATTATGCGTAGAATATAATAGTTTGCGTAAAAAAAATGAGGAGGAAGTATAATATGAAGTTTAAAGGAATTTTATTGTTAATGTTGGTAGGTCTAATGGTGTTGTTTTCTACAATGGTCATGGCTGAAACTTATGTAGTTGGTACAAGTGCAGGTTTTCCACCATTTGAGTATGTAGAAGATGGTGAAGTGACTGGTTTTGATATTGATTTAATGAAAGAAATCGGTAAATTAAAGGGTTTTGATGTAGAAGTTAAGGATTTAAGTTTTGATGCACTTATTGCAGCTTTAAAGACTGGTAATATAGACGTTGTTGCAGCGGGTATGAGTATTACAGAAGAGAGAGAAGAAGTAGTTGATTTCTCTATTCCCTATTATTCTGCTAATCAAGCTATTATTGTAAAAGATGGTTCTGAAAATGATTTATCAGTTCTGTTTGGTAAAAATGATATAGGTGTTCAAACAGGTACGACTGGTGATCTTTGGGTAACTGAAAGTATGAAAGACAAAGGCATACTTACAGGTGATGTAAAACATTATGATACATTCGTGCTTGTTATAAATGACCTTGTTAATGGTAATACTGATGGTGTAGTTCTAGATACTCCTGTTGCTGAAAGATTTACTGAACTTAAACCAGTAACTATAGTAGCAGAGATAATAACAGGGGAAGAGTATGGTATAGCAGTTGATGAGGGTAATGAAGAATTGCTTACAATGATTAATGAAGGAATAGAGGAATTGAGAAGTAACGGAACTATGGATCAGTTAATAGACAAATATTTTGGTAAATAAGTATATGTATATTAAAGTAAGTATTCTTTAAACTCTGGGCATGATATTGATATAGCAATAACTAAGCCTTAAATTAACTAAACTTTAAGGTGTCTAATAAGAGTTTTAGAGAGGGTGTTTTATTATAGATAAGTTACAATTAATCTGGAGCTCTCTTCCATATCTAATGGAAGGGGCTCTTGTTACTGTTAGGTTAGCAATTGTAAGTATGTTGATAGGGTTTGTATTTGGTTTACCACTGGCATTTGGTCAGGTTTATGGCAATAGGTTTATTAAAGGTATTATATCAATATATGAACGTATTGCACGGAGTATCCCTTTGTTAGTAATATTATTTCTTATATTTTACGGATTACCACGGATGGGGATTAGACTTCCTGAATTTTTAGCTGCAGTATTAGCCCTTGGTTTAAGGAGTGCAGCTTATCAATCTCAGATATATAGAGGGGCTATCCAGTCGGTTAGTGGTTCTCAGATGAGGGCAGCGCTTTCTATGGGAATGAAGAAATTTACTGCCTTTTTTTATGTTATATTACCACAGGCGGTTAGAATTGCAATACCTCCTATTGGTAATGAATCTGCAATATTATTAAAGGATACATCAGTGGTTTATGCCATTGGGATGAGTGAATTATTAAGACAGGGTTTTTATATCTTCACTAATAATGGAGAGGCAACAACAATATTATTAGCAGTTGCCTTTATTTATTATATATTAACAATGGTTATTAATAAATTATTATCACTTTTTGAGAAGAAATACAAGATACCAGGAATAGGAATTGAGGTTGGAGTAAATGAGTAATAATCATCTACTTAGAATAGAAAATTTGCATAAGAGTTTTGGTAATAATGAGGTATTAAAGGGAATTTCATTTCATTTAAATGTAGGGGAAACTAAGGTTGTCGTTGGTCCCAGTGGTACTGGAAAGAGTACTATATTGAATCATATAAATATGCTTGTTCCACCTGACCAGGGACATATATACCTGGAAGATGTTGATGTTACAACTACAACTGATATTCATAAGGTTAGGCAAGAGATAGGTTTTGTTTTTCAGGATTTTGGTCTTTTTAATCATTTAACTGCTAAAGGTAATGTTATGATTGGTCTCCTAAGAGTTAAAAAAATGGATAAAAAGGAAGCAGAAGAGTTGGCACTTTTTGAATTGGAACGAGTTGGATTGAGTGAGTTTGCTAATTCATATCCAGCACAGCTTTCTGGGGGACAGAAGCAGAGGGTTGGTATTGCTCGTGCATTGGCTATGCAGCCTAAATTAATACTCTTTGATGAACCAACTTCTGCTCTAGATCCAGAATTGACAGGAGAGGTATTGACTGTTATGAGAAACTTAGCTGATGAAGGTATGACTATGTTAATAGTTACTCATGAGATGGGCTTTGCTCGAACAGTTGCAGATGAGATGATATTTATGGAGTATGGTAAAATCGTTGAACAGGCTCCACCTGAAAAGTTATTTACTAATCCTGAGCAGAAGAGGACAAAAGAATTTCTTTTTAAGCTTACTGAGTTGTATAGTGAAGGTGAAAAATAATGCAAGAGATATTGTTATGGTTTCTAAATTTCTATTCATCAGTGGCTGAAGGTTTAGCTGATATATCTGCTATTTTTCTTAAAAATTACCCCATTTTATTTAAAGGTTTACTTGTGACTGTGTATTTAACAGTAATATCAAGTATTATGGGGACTGTACTTGGTACATTCCTTGCTTTAGGAAAGATTTATGGAAATAAAATTTTATCAAGTGTTATTAGTGCATTTATAGGATTAATTCAAGGGACACCTTTACTTGTCCAACTTTTTCTTATTTATTACGGTTTACCTCCATTTGGTATAAGGTTAGGTGCTATTACAGCGGCATTAATAAGCTTTATAATTAATAGTGGGGCTTATCAGGCGGAATACCTAAGGGGTTCTATACAGTCTGTTAGTTCAGGACAGTTGAAGGCAGCTCTTTCTATTGGAATGAGTAAATGGCAGGGTATTTTTCATATAATATTACCTCAGGCTTTAAGAAGGGTTATACCTGCCTGGACGAATGAGTTTATTTATCTTCTAAAGTATACATCATTGGCTTATATAATTACAGCCCCAGAGATAATGGGAGAGGCTAAGATTATTGCTAGTAGGAATTACCAATTTTTTAACACATATCTTATTGTAGCATTTATCTATTTGCTTGTAGTAATATTTTTTACTTATATTTTTAATTCTATTGAGAAAAAATTTGCTATACCAGGATTTGAGTTTGATAGATAATCTAGGATATAAATGAAGTTATAAAATGTTCCGAAGTAAACTTTAAGGTTTTGTTAGTATAATATAGACGAATAAAAAATACCCTCCTGATGAAAAGGGGGTATTTTTATATAGAAGTGGAAACTAAATATTATAGTATCGGATGGTTTAATATTGATTATTGCTGTGTAATTTATTACTTCTGTTTTTTTATATACTGCTGTTACTTATTAGTTTATAATACTGATTTTTCCAGTTTTATAGTTTCTGGTAAAGTATATGTTTCTCCGGCATCAAGTACAATATTTTCTATAGTAGTTGCTTTATAAGTATTGGTATCTTCATTTCCATCAGCATCTACTATATATGCTCTTAGACTATATGTCCCTTTCGATAATCCTCTTAAGAAAAAGCTGCCTGCTGGTTTTTCTATATCTACAATTCCATCTCCGTCTGTATCTTTACTATAGTTTTCTGCAATCACTACAGTTGACTGTTTTGTTTCACTATTCTGTATTGCTTCTACCATAACATCGTAGTTTTCTTCAAGAGAATCATAAATGTTATTACCATTTGTGTCTAATACTATTCCTTCAATATTACCTGAAATAACCTTATCAATAACTTTTATTGCAGTAGGTCTTAAAACTATATCTCCATTATTATTAGAATTTCCTGTTGAGTGCATTATTTTACTAACATCAGCATCTAAAATTAATCTGGTAACAACACCATCTTCAATTGTAAATTCATGATTAATTTTTAAACCTGTTTGGTTACCACTAGGAATAAATAATGTATCTTCAGTACCATCTTTATAGATTACTTTTGATTTTTGAGAATTATTGTCAATACCATTTCCTTGTTCTTCTGCAGCTACTATAAGACGTATCTGCTCATATACTCCTGCTGGTAACAATTGTTGCCCAAGTAATGTTTCATTGAACCTCAAGTCCAATAAGTCAAATTGCATTTCACCACCATTATCACTAAAGTCGTTGATTGTTTCTATCCCTGTATCGCTTCTAATTATCTGCACTTCAGAAATAGTTACTAACACCTTATCCACATTATTTACAGGTTTGTCCGCTAAAAAGAGCGCGAAGTTTCCTGTACCATCAGTGCCATCATTAGTACCATCACTAAGATCTGATGAAGAACAAGCAGTGAATAATAAACCAACAATTAATAAGAACGATATAAATATATACTTTTTCATTTATTTGACCTCCTTTATTTTTTTACTATAATTTAATAATAAACTAAGGGGAGGGGTTTTTAAGTGACAGCCGTCACATTATTGTTACTATTGGTTCCTAAGTACTATTTGATAGTCTAAAAAGTATTGTTCAGCCTTGTTAATAGTTTAAAGAATAAAAAAGTGGCTATTGCAAGCAGGAATATAGTCGTCTTTAAAGAATAAAGTATAGAGTATTAATTAAAGTATGAATTAAATAATCAATCAATAAACAAAATTGAAGGTAGAAAACAACTGTATTAATTTTTTTGCAATTTATAATTGAATATTGGTTTTTTTGCTAGGGGTGCCTATGGCTGAGATTATACCCTAAAACCTGATCCAGATAATACTGGCGTAGGAAAGTAATAAAGATGGTTTTTATATCTAATGATAGACCATTAATTCCTTATGTTAGTTTAGGGATTAGTGGTCTTTTTTGTTTTTTAAAATTATATATTGGAGGTGACTAAGTAAGAGATGAGTAATAATTGTTTAAATACCGATTTGTATTGCATTACTGCTGAAAGCTATTCCAAGGGCAGAGACAATATACAGGTGGTAAAAGAGCTGCTCAGTGCAGGTGTTAGGGTTATTCAATATCGTGAAAAAGAAAAGCCGATGATTATTAAATACCAGGAATGTCAACAGATCAGAAAATTAACGAGAGAATATGGAGCAATTTTTATTGTGAATGATCATCTTGATTTAGCTATAGCGGTAGAAGCTGATGGAGTCCATGTTGGTCAGGATGATTTACCTATAGAAGTAGTTAGAGACATGGTAGGAGGAGATATGATCATAGGTTTATCCACTCATACACCTGAACAGGCAGAAGAAGCTGTTAAAAAAGGTGCCGACTATATAGGTGTAGGTCCTATTTTTGCAACAAGTACTAAGAAAGACATCCCTGCTCCTGTTGGTCTTGAATATCTAGAGTATGTAGTTAATAATATTAAAATTCCTTATGTTGCAATTGGTGGCATTAAAGAAGACAATATTTCTTCTGTCCGTGAGATGGGTGCTAATTGTATTTGTCTAATTACAGAAATTGTTGGAGCAGAAAATATAGGAGAGAAGGTAGCTTCACTGCGAAGGCAGATGTGTCAATAATGTATTTTTAATTTTTTGCTAACCTTGTTTATTTAAATTAGGTTACCGAAGCCGTAATAGAAAAAGAGTCGAACATTTTATCTGCCAACTAGTGGTGAAGATGATTTATAAATATAAATCAATATATAGCATGAGAGGGGAAATAAACAATGATGACTTTAATGGAAAAAGCAAAGGCGGGTCAAATTACTGCTGTAATGGAGAAGGTAGCTAGAGATGAAGGTGTTGATGTTGAATTTATTAGAAAGGGTTTAGCAGAGGGAACTATTGTTATCCCATGTAATCCACTACATAAAAATTTGGAGGTTAAGGGTATCGGCGAAGGACTATCTGTTAAAATAAATGCCAATATAGGGACTTCTGAAGAATATTCAGATATAGAGGTTGAGTTAAAGAAATTAAAAACTGTTATAAAAAATGGTGGAGATGCCGTGATGGATCTTAGTACTGGCAATAAAATAGAAGAAACCAGGAAAGCTGTAATAGAAAATAGTACAATTCCTGTAGGCACAGTGCCAATCTACCAGGCTGGTGTAGAAATATTAGAGAAAGGTAAATCTATGGTTGATATGACTGCAGATGATATTTTTAATGCTGTCATTGAACAAGCAGAGGACGGAGTAGATTTTATAACAGTTCACTGTGGTTTAACTAGAGGGGGAATTGAGCACTTACGAGCAGAGGGTAGAATAACAGATGTTGTAAGCCGAGGTGGTTCCTTTCTGACTGGTTGGATGTTACACAATGATAAAGAAAACCCACTTTATGAACAGTATGACAGATTATTGGAAATTGCCCATAAATATGAATTAACCTTGAGTCTTGGTGACGGACTACGTCCAGGGTGCCTAGCGGATGCTACTGATCGGGGTCAAATCCATGAATTGCTTGTATTAGGAGAGTTAGTAGATAGGGCTAGAAAAGCCGGTGTCCAGACAATGGTTGAAGGTCCAGGTCATGTACCATTTGATCAAATTGAATTAAATATTAAACTGGAAAAAGAATTGTGTAAAGGGGCACCATTTTATGTTCTTGGACCATTAGTAACTGATATAGCTCCTGGCTATGACCATATAGTTGCAGCTATAGGTGGAACTATGGCGGCTACAGCAGGGGCTGATTTCCTTTGCTATGTTACGCCTGCAGAACACCTGGGATTGCCTACAATAGATGACGTTAAAGAAGGGGTTATTGCTAGTAAAATTGCAGCACATGCTGCTGATTTAGCTAGAGGTAATAATAAGGCCTTGAGAAGGAATGAGGAGATGGCTATTGCTAGAAAGTCCCTCGATTGGGATAAGCAGATTGATTTAGCTATTGACCCAGAGAAAGCCAGGAAATTCCGCAAAGAACATAATACTGAAGAACGGGATGTCTGTGCTATGTGTGGCAAATTTTGCGCTATGAAGATAACAGAGGAAGCTTTGAGTGTCGATAAAGACTAGTAATATTATTGTGATACTTACAACATATATTAGATTAATTTTGTTCTGTGAGTAAGTTCCTAATTACTTTTGGGAGAAATACTTAAGATTCATCGGTGAGATTCAATTGCAAGGGCTTTACAAAATTCACTATAAATCTAAAATAATATATTAAAAGGAGTTGCTTAAGAGGATGAAGATATCTACGAAAAAAATTGCTTTTGTGGGGTTGTTTATAGCCCTGGAGGTGTTATTGTCTGGGACATCAATACCTATAGGTGCTACTAAAGTAATGCCATTACAACATACACTTAATGCTACTGCTGGTATTTTATTAGGCCCATGGTATGCAGCTACAGCAGGGCTGTTTACTGCTGTTATCAGGGTATCACTTGGTACAGGAACAATATTTGCCTTTCCAGGTAGTATTTTTGGTGGTTTAGTTGTTGGTTATTTGTATAAATTTATCAGAAAAGATCAGGCTGCTTTTGCAGAGCCTTTGGGTACTGCTCTTATAGGCGGGACTTTAAGCGGGCTTTTATTTGCACCTGCTATCGGTGCAGGAGGTACTGTATGGTTTTTTATCTATTTATTTGCCTTAAGTAGTGTTCCTGGTGCAATTATTGGGTATTTCTTTGTAAAGTTGATAAGAAAGGTTTTACCGGATATAAATTGGGAAGAGCTATAATACTTAAAAGGTCAACTTCTTAAAGTATGAGCTAAAGAACAGGTCCTTGGAGTTTTTAGTAACGCCAAATAGATAAATTATACTGATAATTTATTATCAAAGTTCCTTAAATGGTGAATTGGAGGGATTACAATGTTAAAAAAAGTTCTAACCATTGCCGGCTCAGACTCTGGTGGTGGTGCGGGCATCCAGGCTGACTTAAAGACATTTTCAGCACTAGGTGTCTATGGAATGAGTGTGATTACTTCTGTTACTGCTCAGAATACAACAGGAGTAACAGCTGTTGAAGATATATCACCAGAGATAGTTGGGAAACAAATGGATGCTGTTTTTAGTGATATTCAAGTTGATGCAGTTAAAATTGGAATGGTATCAAATAAAGGGATTATTAAAGCGATAGCAGAGGGTTTAAAGAAGTGGGATGTTAAAAATATAGTACTTGACCCAGTTATGGTTTCTGAGAGTGGGAGTTACCTCTTGCAAAAAGAGGCCCGCTCTGCTTTAATAGAAGACCTAATACCATTGGTTGATATTATAACACCTAATTTATATGAAGTGGTTGTCTTACTTGAAAGAGAGATTGTAACTATAACAGATATGGAAAAGGCTGCTATTGACCTTATGAATATGGGCTCAGATTCTGTGCTGGTTAAAGGGGGGCATCTTAGAGCTTCCGTGGATGAGGAGTCTCCGAATAGAAAATCTGCAAAAGCTATAGATATATATTATAATGGTAAGTCACTAAATCGCTTTGAAGCTGAAAGAATTGATACCAGGAATACTCACGGTACAGGTTGCACATATTCTTCTGCAATAACTTCCTATCTAGCAAAAGGATATGAGATGAATATGGCAATTGAAAAGGCAAAAAAATATATTACTGGGGCTATCAAGAATAGTCTAGATATTGGAGAGGGCCCTGGACCAACAAATCACTTTTTCGATGTATGGCAAAATTAATTTAAGTAAGATTTTTTATTTCAAGTTTATTATTTTTTGATAATAACAATGAAATAATTTAGTTAAGTATATAATTTTAAAGTGGAAAGAAGGGGTTTGGATGGAGAGCACTGATATAATCGATAAAGTAATTGAAGGGAGAAGACTTATTAAGAAGAAAAAACCATTAATACATCATATAAGTAATTACGTAACAGCTAATGATTCTGCAAATATAGTCCTTAGTATTGGTGCCTCCCCAGTAATGGCAGATGATATTAATGAAATAAAAGAAATTATTGCTATGGTTAATGCTTTGGTTATAAATATAGGTACATTTAAAGTTATCAAAAAAGATATCTATTTAAAGGCTGTTGAGTTGGCTAATAAGAGAAACATTCCGATTGTCCTGGACCCAGTTGGAGCAGGATCCTTAAGTACAAGAAAAGAATTTATACTAGAGTTATTAGATAACTACAAAATTAACATTATAAAAGGTAATGCTGCTGAAATAAAGTCTATTTTAAATATACCTGCTGATGTTAAAGGTGTTGATTCCGAAGATATCAGTACTAATATTATAGAAGCAGCAGGATTATTGTCAGGCAAATATAAGACTACTGTGGCTGTTACAGGGAAAAAAGATATAATCACCGATGGCAAAGTGAAAATAGCTGTTAAGAATGGAGACCCATTACTTACCTTTGTAACGGGAACAGGTTGTATGACTGCATCTTTAATAGGGGCATTCTGTGCGACGGGTATGAATGATCTATGTGCTGCTGTAGGGGGTGTCTTAACTATGGGAATTGCAGGGGAGTTGGCCGCTAAAAAGTCAGTTGGACCCGGTAGCTTGCGTTATCATTTGATGGATGAGGTTTATAATATTGATGGAGATAAATATAACTATTATTATAGAATTAAATCATTATTTTAAAAAAATTATCAAATCATCCTCCAAGGGTAATATCCTGTTTGTTATACCAATCTAGTGCTTGATAGAGGTGTTCTTCTTTAAAGTCTGGCCAGTAATCATCAATTACATAGAAATCAGAATAAATAGATTGTACAGGTAGGAAACCACTGAGCCTTCTGCGACCACCCCAACGGATGATAAGGTCGATTCGTGATACATCATCAGAACAAAGGTGGTTTTGAAGGTTGTTTTTATTTTTAGCTTTATATAGGTTAAGGAGGTCCCAGTGCCAACCATAGTTAACCAGAAAGTTTATTTTCATACCTCCTTGACCAAAGGTCTTTCTTTTTGTATAAGGTAATAATTCTTTAGGAAACATCGGTGAGTTAGTATTACCTATTACTCGTAAAGCTGCGTCTTCTTTTGATAGCATTTTTACTGCATTAATACAGGCCTGTACAAAGGCGTGATATTGATCTTTCGGTCTTTTTGTGTTATCAGTTGTAAAACCATAATAGCTTAATTCTTTTACACCTAGTTCTTTACAAGTTTTATATAATCTTAGACCAGGCTGCAATCCGTTTGTGTACCCTTTTTCTTTTTTCATCCCTTTTGCTTCTGCCCAACGTCTATTGCCATCAGGTATAATGCCGATATGTTCTGGAACTCTCATATATTTCACCCTCCTTATACACTATCTGTATTGTTAAAGTTCTTTATCTATATATATTATTAACTTATTTTTGTATATTATATACATTAAATATAATTAGATTGTAAATAAAAATAAATGGTTGCATTTTCTTAATAGATGTAATATAATAATTTTTAATTAGAAAATATTAATAATAATCTTATATAAGTGTTTTAAATTAGAAAGCGTTGAATAGGAATAGTAGGTATATCTCCTGTCTCAGAGAACCGGCGGGTGCTGAAAGTCGGTCAGGGGCTATTATTGAATCCACCTATGAGTGATATGGGAAATTCGTTGATAATGCTCTTTTTCTTTTAAGTGTGTTTTTATTATTTAGAGATTGGGCCAAAGAAGTAACCATATTCGGTATAGAACCGTTATATCTATCTAAGAGGTCTATCTTT
>JADQBV010000352.1 GCA_016278415.1 Halanaerobiales bacterium | reverse complement strand
CGGCAATATACTCTACTTTTACCAGTACACAGGGTTTAGCATATTCTTCTATAATTTCTCCAAAAGTAGAAACCGTTACCTCAGGTGTAGTAATATCAACCTTTTGATCAAGTAAGGTGTAAAGAGCAGTAGCAGCAGAGCCCATGGCAATATTCCCAATCTCACCCAGTACATCCTTTTCCTCTTCTGTTAACATTTCTACCTGCTCGTTATCAGGTTCATCATCATTCGACCCATTCATTAATGCGTCTATCTCTGCCTGTGATAAAATTTTCCCGTCATCACTCATCATTTTCACCTTCCTCATCTGTCGTAAGAACATCGGTTATTTTGACAGCCCTATGTTTTCGATGGGAACCTGCGACTCCCTTAAATTTAACATGCTGTCCTATCCTTATATCTATCTTGTCATCAGTATTTTGATCAAGTTTTATTACATCACCAGTTTGTAAATATAATAGATCAGTAACAGTCAACATCGTTGTACCTAACTCGGCATGAACGTCAATTTTGGCCTTTTGAATCCTATTTTTAAGTGCCTTTATATGCTGTGCTGTCTGTTCCTGCCTTGTATTTGAAAACCACTGCTGGGCATTTAATTTATCTACTATTGGTTCTATCATTATATATGGAATACATATATTTATTAAGCCTTCTGAATTAGCAATTTTTGCCTGAAGGGTAATTAGAATTGTCATATCATTACTGGGAACTACCTGAATAAATTGTGGGTTTGATTCAACCTCACGTAAACTTGGCTCAACCCTTATGATATTTTCCCAAGCCTCTGGGATACCAGCCAGAAACCAATTTATCACCTTACGTAATACCACCTTTTCAATATCGGTAAAAGACCTAATCCTATCAAATGGTTTACCAAGGCCACCAAATAACCTATCGATTATTACAAACCCTATATCAGGGTTTATTTCAAAAATAAACTGGCCGTTAAAAGGCTTCAGCTCACTAATACCAATGATAGTTGGTTCAGGTAAGGAACGAATAAATTCTTCATATGAAAGCTGTTCTATAGAAGCTACTTCAAAACTAACCATTGCCCGTAGATGAGTTGATAGAATAGTGGTAAGTAAACGAGCCATATTTTCATGAATCATTTGTAAAGTTCTCATCTGTTCCTTTGATAATTTATCCGGCCTTCTAAAGTCATATGTTTTAACCTGCTGACTCTCTGATTCTTTTTTTATCTCCTCGACATCTACATCTCCTGAGGATAAGGCAGAAAGAAGTGAATCTATCTCGTTTTGTGATAGAACATCAGCCATTTAACTAAACCTCCCTACTGTACCACCAATTGTGTAAACCAGATATTTGTAATTTGACCTGAGTTAAGTATTTGATTAAGCTTGGTTTTTAAGCGGTTTTTGATTACATGTGCACCTGGTTCCTCTATATCTTCAATCTTTTGTTCTCTTAATGTCAAGATTATCAAGTCACGAATTTGAGGGTTTCTCTTATCGAGTTCTGCTACAACATCGCTTTCATCAACCTCAACTACTATATGTGCCTTAATAAACTGATAACCCCCGGAACCAGATAGATTAACAACAAAATCACCTAATGTATAGGTTGGACCTATCTTGCTTTCACTTTCCTCTTTAACTACCTCTTCTTCTTGACTTCCATTACCTGGAGCCAAAAAAGACATGAAAACATAACTAAAAATCCCAGTTATAATAATAATTGTAACCATCATAATTATCATCATCTTCATGCTTAATCCATTATTATTTTCATCAGCCATCTATATCACTCCAACCTTTATCTATTGTTATTCTGTCTGGCAACTACTATTTCAACCCTTCGGTTTTTAGTACGATTTTTAGCAGTATCATTATCTACAAGTGGTCTATACTCAGAATACCCTGCTGCTGATAGGCGATTAGCTTCAATATTGTGTTTTTCAATAAAATACCTAATTACATTTGTAGCTCTTGTAGTAGAAAGCTCCCAATTTGAGGGGAACTCTTCATTTTGAATAGGCCAATTGTCAGTATGACCTTCAACTACTATATTATTAGGTAGGTCTATTATGGACTGAGCTATCTTATCAAGTACTTCTCTACCCTCAGCTTTTATATCAGCTTTGCCTAAATCATATAATATCTGTCCAGTCAACCTAATTACTAATCCCCTATCAGTTTTTTCTAATTTAACCCTGTCAGAGAGATTTTGATCATCAATATACTCCTTGAGTTGAGCCATAACCTTAGTAAAATTAGCACTGTCTGGGTTGAATTTTTCTCCCTGAGAACCCCTGGAGACTCTATTTTCTTCACTTATAGTTTTCCCTCCATCAAGGACACCCAACTTTGATTGGAGGGCTGATATGAAACCTTCAAACTTATCCAAATCCATTACAGAAAAAGAATATAATAAAACGAAAAAAACCAACAAAAGAGTCATCATATCTCCAAAAGTTGTCATCCAGGCCGGTGAACCAGGTTGGCCTTCATCCTGTTTTTTCTTTTTTCTAGGCATTATCTCCCACCGCCATAGCCTCAGCCTCTATTTCTTCTTCTTCATTTGTACCGGCTAAAAAGGCAGATAGTTTTTCTTCTACAATACGGGGGTTCTCACCTGCTTGAATAGATAATATACCTTCAATCATTACTTCTTTAAGTAATATCTCCTCTTCACTCTTTACTTTCAATTTATTAGACATAGGTATAAATAAAAGATTTGCTGCCAGGGCACCATATAGTGTTGTAATCAAAGCAACAGCCATACCGCCACCCAGCTGATCAGGGTCATCTAACTGACTCAACATCTGAATAAGTCCTATCAAGGTACCAATCATACCAAAGGCAGGTGCTAGTGAACCCATTGTATCCATAATACCTCTGCTATTTGCATGTCTTTCTTCTAGAAAAGTCAACTTTGTCTCAAGGATATTACGGACTAACTCTGGGTCAGTACCATCCACAACCAGTTGGACACCCTTTTGCAAAAAGACATCATCTATTTCCATTACGTCTTGTTCTAAAGCCAGTAAGCCCTCACGACGAGCCTTTTCAGCAAACTCTACTAGTATCTTAATAATTTTATTTGAATCTATTTCTTTTTGCTGAAAAGCAATCATAATTAACTGAGGTATTTTCATCAGATCAGATATGGAATAACTAACCATGGTTCCAGCCAGGGTTCCTCCAAACACAACTAGAGCAGATTGCAAACTAACGAATATGATTGCATTCCCTCCCAGTAATATGGAACCTCCAAGTAGTATAACACCTAATACGAGTCCAATGATTGTAGCCAGATCCATTATTCCACCCCTCTATTTTCCATGATTTTTTTCCTATATGAAATCACCTTATTGATAATTTCATCTACTTCATCCACTACTAAGATTTTTTTACCTGATGTTAGGTTAATAACAGTATCAGGGGTAGCCTTGATAGTCTCGATTAATTCAGCATTTATAACCATTTCTTCACCATTCATCTTCAAAATTTTTATCATTTGACCACCCCTTTTTAGTCTATTCACAATCCAATATAGTTTCTATTCTAATACTACTACTCTTACACTCTTCTATGTTAGTACTTGTACTTTTTATATATTGAGTTGCATTTTATTAATCGCGTCCTAAGCTAAATTTATCGCTTCAGATTAACTAAATCCTGTAACATCTGATCTGATGTTGTAATTATTTTTGAGTTTGCTTGAAATCCACGCTGTGCTGTGATCATTTCTGTAAATTGCTGGGCTAAATCCACATTGGACATTTCCAGTGTACCAGATAAAATCATACCTCTACCACCATTATTTGCCGCACCTGTCTGAGCAATACCTGAGTTAGGAGATGCAGAATACAGGGAACCGCCCTCTTTGCTTAAACCAGCTGGGTTATTAAAACTAGCAAGCGCAAGTTGAGCCAATGGCTTACGTAAGCCATTTGAATAGTTTCCAGTAACAATTCCAGCAGAGTTTATAGAATAAGATTTTAACTCACCTTTACTATAGCCATCTGCATCTATTCCATCTATAGTGTAAGGTGCAGCAAATTGACCTACTTGATTAAAATCAATAGCAATAGAACCTGGTATTTCACCACCATTATCGGGAGTAAAATCGAATGTATTACCTGAAACTGTTGATATTTCCCCTGTAGTACTATCAAATGATATAGTACCATCATGTGTAGCAGACATCGTACCTCCTGTAACATTGCTTACTGTCCAATCCCATTGATTAGCTGCAGTTTTCTCGAAAGCAACACTAACAGTATGCTCGGCCCCTAATGAATCGAAGACATCAACGGTAATTGTCCTGGTATCACCAGTAGCAGCTTCACTATTTAAATTCTTTCCCAGACTCACCTGTGATGTAGCCTCAGCGCCCATACTTGAACCAATAGGAATTTCAACATCTTGTATCGGATCATTAGTGCTAATAGCCCCTGTACCATTAGGAACCCAACCCTGCATTTTATAGCCATTTGCAGCATTTACTAGATTACCATTATCATCAAGAGTCATTGCACCTGAACGAGTGTAAAAACTTTGTTCTCCATTATTGACTACAAAAAAACCATTACCATCTATTGCTAAATCAGATGTTTTACCAGTAGGTTGTAAATTACCCTGGGTATGGTCTACATCAATACTTCCAACACCAACACCCAATCCAACTTGTTGTGGATTTGTACCTCCAACACTACCATCAACAGAAGGAGCACTTGCTCCCTGTAGTGTCTGATTCAACATCTCTTTAAAAGTTACCCTACTAGTCTTAAAGCCTGTTGTATTTACATTTGCTATATTATTCCCAATTACATCTAACTTGACCTGATGAGCTTTTAATCCCGACACACCAGAATACATTGATCTTAACATTATATGACCTCCTTGAGTTTAAACTGGTTGACACTTCCATCAGTTTAGTGTCAATAGGCCCCCTAAAAAGGTCCAGCCCAGTACCAGTTTTTCTTGCTTATTATTTTTTTGATTTTTCTTGTTAAATTTTTCAACTTTCTAATACTAATTCATTTTTCTATTTACATTATTCTTCTATCATTTTTCTATTCCATAAAAACGGCACTATCTATATTTGTGAAAATTCTTTCGTCCATGCTACTGTTATCTACTGCTGTAACTACAGTCTTATTTTGAATACTAACAACATAGGCTATATTATTAACCATTATCAATGAATCTTTAGCACCTTTTTCTTCAGCTTTCTTAACCCCAGTAAGCAATTGATTCAAATCCTTATCAGAGAGATTAATATCTCTAGAAACCAGACGGTTCTGTGCGTGTTTAGAAAACTTAACTTCATTATTTGCCTTTAATTTTTCCTGAAAAACCTTAGCAAAAGAAACATCTGACTTATTTTTGTTTTTATTGACATTCTTCTTATTGTTATCGTTTCTAATGGGGTTCAGACCATTATTAACTACAAGCCTATTACTCAAATCACTTCACCCCTTTTCAACATTCTTACATTAAGTACTTATTGTATTGCTGTAACATCATTAATATCTATTTTCAGGTCATTATCAAGATATACAAAAACATCTCCACCCTCAAATGAAACCCTCTGGACTTCTCCTGAAATTACTTCACCGCTTTCAGCATCTATAGTCTCTACTGTCTTTCCAACCATGGCAGCGCCTTGACTCAATGACTCAACACGTAGAAAACTCTCCATGTTTTTGTTCATATTACTCATCTGTTCTAAAGAACTAAACTGTGCCATCTGAGATATGAAGGCCTTGTTATCCATTGGTGAAAGTGGGTCCTGGTATCTCAGCTGAGTAACTAATAATTGCAAAAAAGAATCTTTACCTAGACTTTCATTACCATCAGCTATAGTTTGATTACTACCACCATTACCAGAATTGGCAGCAGCTGTAGCCTTATATTGTTGATTTGTTTGTGTTGTATACTTGTTTTGCTCACGAACTGCATTAGCTGTCTCTTGTACAAACTGTGTCATTAATCCATTTACCATTTTGGTCCTCCTTCCTATTGATACTCATCTTCACTTTGCCAACGTTACTCTTCCATCAAGCCAATTGAATTAAATTATGCAGGCTATCAATGGTTATCACCTTATATTGCTTAATAAATTTGCCTTAATCATGATAATTAGTCATTAAATTAAATTAAGCTAAATAATTTAACTTTTGGAAGTCGCCATATTTCTGTTGTTTATAATAAGAGAATATATCCATCTCTAATTCTTCCTCTTTCAGAAATAGTTGATATATTTCTTCAGCTGTCATCCCATCATAATTAGAATGCTGTTGTCCTTGTTGATTGCCATTTTGCTGCTGCTGTTGTTGGGGATTACCTTGCTGCCGAAAGGCTGTATCATGATTATTAGTTTCTACTTGAATATGGTCTACATTATATCCCTGTTTCAAGAAATTGTTTTTAAGTAAATGTATGCTCTGTTCTAATTGACCCTTAACTAAGGAACTATCAACTTTAAACTGTACAGATACCCTTCCATCCTCAACTTTTAAGCTTAACTTCACTTTACCCAAAGACTCAGGTTCTAATTGTATTTCTATTCGATTTTTGCCTATTCTTCGGAATGACTCTAAATTTTTAGCAACTTGATCATAGATATCACTTTGCTGAGTATTACTAGTCTGTTTCACTTTAACAGGATTACTTTTAATAGTATTTTCTTTTACCTGACCAAATTCCCCTGCCAAAGAATTAATATTCTTTTCATTACTTTCCTTAGCCTTACTAGCTACCAAGTTTTCTCCAAAGCCCCTATTATCCTTGTCTTGCTGTGAGAAAAGAAGACTATTAAAGCCTTTTGATGAAGACGTGGAAATTTTCTGTGGTTCAGCTTTTAGATTAGTAACTTTAGCCTGTTTATTATCTGCAACTTCCTTTTTTAAACTATTTTCTATAGGTATTTTTTTGAAGTCTTTGGATATTTGCAGATTATCGCTAACACTCTTTCTAGAACTAAATATAGAATTTTCTAGCTGATCACCTTTGATTTGTTTACTATTTGTGCTTTCTTTAGCTTTAAAAAAGAGATTCTCACTCGGTTTTTCATTAGTTTGTTGACCAAACTTACTTTTTTGATTTAAAAAAGGGTCAACCTCGCTTTTAACGGTGGTTTGTAACCCAGCTATATCGCGATTTTTAGCTATAACTATGGGTTCGTTTTTTACGACTTTTTTGGAAGTCTCGCCATTCTTATCTAGATTAACTAAATCACCGAGTATATTTACTTGCTTGCCTTCCCCTTTTGCACTTAGCTCTTTGCCAAACTCTCCATGGGATTTATTATCAAGTGCTAATTGCAATTGTAGCAGTCTGGACTGTTGAGTTCTAAAGTCATTGCCAGAAATTCTCTGGGCTTTTTTCGTACTCATACTTTCCAGTTTTGAAAAAAATTCTACTAAGTCATTTAGACTGGCTTTTGTAGGTATTTTTTCTTTTAAAGACTGCTCCGATCGATTTCTAGATGGCAGATAATCCAGGTTATCTTTATTCTTATTTCCTGATAAGTGATTATCTTTAACATTAGATTCAAATTTAATAGCTTCCTTCACTAAATCGCTTAATTTCTTTTGATCAAAACCAGCTGTCTTTAAATCTAATTTACTTTTGTCCAGTTTTAACTCTTTCAATAATTCTCCAAGACCCTTTAATGAATTACTAACATTTTCCAAAATGCTTGTCCCTATATTTTTATCTAGCAAATTGTCCTGGTCATTAAAAAGGGCATTTTGAAAATCACCTTTAGCTGTTTTTCCTTCATTAGGGAAGTTAACTGGCTTATTTTTACTAAAAAAATCTGCTATCAACTTATCCACTGCTTGATCTACAGCTTTATCTGTCCTATACTGCGAATTATTATTATCAGTATATTTTTTCTTTGGTGATGATTGCTCTGATTCCAATAGCAAGTTCAAAGAATTAATCTTTTCTTTCAAACCAGCTTCATCAAGTGTTTCACCTTTTGTATCCACTTGCTTAGTAAAATCCTTAGTCTTAAGCTTTACTAATTGCAGAAGTTTCAATATATCTAACTCATTTATACCCTCTTTCTGAAGGTCAGTAGATTCAAGTAATTTTTTTACTTCTACTTCAGTAAGTTCTGCAGGTTTCTTGCTAAACTTTTTTGCTGCCCCATTTCCTGATGATGCTCCACTGTTCAGCTTTTTACCAAGTGAAGTTACTTTAGCAAATATTGAATTGAAACTCTCTTCTGATGAAGTGGCTTCATTACTAGTATTTCTTCCAAAATTATTATTGTTTTCATTTGTAATCATTGTTCCAAATGCAGCTCTTATTACTCTCACCTCCTTTCAAATTAGTATTTATATAGAGTAAATAAAAGAGTTTTCCTGCTGCAAGAAACATTTTTTAAATATACTAAACCTTATCTGTTCTCCTGATATTCATATGTTGATTGAAGTTACTGAATAGCTTTAGAATATCTAGCTGCTTCCTCAGCAGGAAGTGAAGTCAATATTTCAGCTGCTTTTTCTGCTTTTAAATTAGTCAATATATCAATGACCATATCATCATCTAAGGAAAGGAATATTTCAGCGGCGCTTTCTGGATCCATCTCTTCATATATTTCAACTAATTTATTGATTCGTTCTTCTTTACTAAGTTTATTGTCGCTAAGTACCGCCAACTCACCTTCCAACTCTTCAATTCTAGTTCCCTGCTCTTCAATGGTTTTTTCAGCAACCCTATACTGTCTCTGTAAGTTATCTCTTTCTTCCTTGATTTCTTCAATTTCCTTGTTAAGTTGATCAAGGGTACTGGATACCTGAGTATATTTCTCATTAGTTGTTACATATTCCTTTAAAAATGGCGTGCTGGTTATTAAACCCTCACCCCAGGCCTTAACAGAAACTACACCAAAACTATTCAAAATCCAAATCCCTGCTATAAAAACTAATAAAATTAAAAAAATATATAAGAAAGCCTTCATTTCTTAATTATACCCCCTTATGCCCTGTGCTCTATTACCTATCTCATCTAAAACCTTTTGTTCCTTAAGTAACATTTCTTTATAATGGCGTTTATAATTTTTTTCTTTTAATTTTTCTAAGACCTCTCGCTTCTTCCTTTTTTCCAGGAAGTCCCCCCTAACAAGACGGACTTCTTCTTGTTGTGCCAATAGACTTTTTTCGCCATCTTTGATATTCTGACGATTTATTTGTATAAATTTCCTATAAAGTAAATTTTCTTCCAATGTTATTCCTTCACTATTCCTTAAATATTGATAAAGGTCATTTTGCTTATCCTGGAGACCTAAAATCTCTTCTTTAATTCTTTTTTCTTTTTCTTGAGCCTCTATTAGGAGTTGTTGAGCCTGGTCTTCCTCTATTTGCCTTACTTCCAATACTTTATTCAGTTTGAATTTGAATTTTTTCATTTTCCCTCACTCCTGAATAAAGAATGTTTACTGCACAATTGTCTTAAGATGGTTGACTGCTTCATCCAGTTCAACTTTTTCTTCTATTCCCTGCTGCAGGTAATCTCTCATGTTTTTTATTTTTGCAAGGGCTCTATCTACAGCCGGATTACTTCCAGCTTGATAGGCACCTATATTTATCAAGTCTTCAGCTTCTCTGTAATCTGATAACATACGTTTAAACTCTCCTGCTGCCTGTTGGTGTTCCTGATCTGCAATCTCTGTCATAACCCTACTTACACTATCTAATACATCTATAGCAGGATAGTGATTCTTAGCGGCTAAATCCCTGGAAAGTCCTATGTGACCATCTAATATACCCCTAACTGTATCTGAGATAGGTTCATTAAAGTCATCACCCTCTACTAGAACAGTATATAAAGCGGTTATAGCACCACTTTCGTTAGTTCCTGTTCTTTCAAGGAGCTTAGGGAGTTCTGCAAAAACAGATGGTGGATATCCCCTGGTCGCTGGTGGTTCTCCTACTGCTAAGCCAACTTCTCGTAAAGCCATGGCCACTCTGGTCACAGAGTCCATCATCATTAGAACATTAAGGCCTTGATCACGGAAGTATTCTGCGATAGCCGTTGTCACATGAGCCGCTTTCACCCTGACAAGGGCTGGCTTATCAGAGGTTGCCACAACTACTACTGAGCGTTTTAATCCCTCTTCACCAAGGTCTCTTTCAATAAAATCCTTTACTTCTCGACCCCTCTCGCCAACTAGTCCTATTACATTGATATCTGCTTCGGTGTTTCGGGCTACCATACCCATTAATGTACTTTTACCTACACCACTACCGGCGAATATACCAACTCTTTGGCCACGGCCGCAGGTTAATAGACCATCTATACACCTGATTCCTAGGCTTAAAGGCTCTTTTATGCGTTCCCTCATTAAAGGGTCTGGTGGTGCTGCCATTACTGGCGCTTCAATGAAGCCAGACTGCATTCTACCAGCCTTCTGTAGTGGTTTACCAAGTCCGTCAAGAATTTGACCTAGTAATCCATGGCCAACCTTCACTTTTAGTTTTTCACCAGTTGCAATAACGCGAGCCCCAGGATTTATACCCTCCATTTCACCGATAGGCATTAATAAAACCCTATTATTATCAAAACCAACTACTTCAGTAGTTATGGTTTTCTTAGCTGTTTTTACTAAACAAATTTCTCCAATACTGGCCTGTGGTCCCTCTGATTCTATAACCAGACCTACCACTCTCTTAATACGGCCAAAGTTACTTGTAATCTCAATATCATCAATTTTACTAGTTAAAGAACTCAGGTCAATCTTCTTCATTAAAACCTGCCCCTTTTAATAGTTCTCGCTCTAATAGATTTAATTTATTTTCTATAGTAGCATCTTTGCCGCCAAAGTTAGTTTCTATAATGCAATCCCCTGGCTTCAAATTATTATCGCCAATAAAATTAATAGTCTGTTTCATAAATTCTGATTTTAACTCTTCGTCATTAATATATTGTAATAGTTGTCCATCTATGTGTATGGTTAGTTCATCTATATCTGTTAATACCTTTAACATATCAAATACTATCTCATTTATTAGTTCAGGCTTCAATTCCATTTGAGCAGCCACAATTTTACTTGATATCTGTACTGCCATACTTATAAGGTCAGCCTGTAAATTTTCAACACTATTATCTAACTCACTCTTTGTAGTCTTAATAATCTTATCGAAAGATTCAAGTAAAATCTTAAGTTCATCAAGGGTTTTTTTCTCTCCTTCTATAGCACCCTTTTCTAGGCCCTCTTGATATCCCTTTTCAAATCCCTTCTGATAAGCTTCCTCTGTTTCTTGATCTAGCTGATTTTTAATATCTTTTGCATCCTTTTCAGCTTCTTCTATAATTGCAGCAGCTTGAGATTTGGCCTCAAGAATTATTTCATCAATAATCTCTGTCTCTTCTTCTGTAAGATCATCTCTATTTATCTCTTTTTCTTGAGAAGATTCTTCTTCTAAATGCTTAACCTTTTTGAGATAGTTGTTCTCTTCCAAATTATATTCTCCTGTTATTTGGGAAGCCTTAATAACTTTAGACAATCACCTCACTCTCCCCTCCTCTAGCGACTACAATCTCTCCACTGTCTTCCAACTGCCTTATAACATTAACTATACGTTGTTGGGCTTCCTCTACTTCACGTAGCCTGACTGGTCCCATAAACTCTATATCTTCTTTCAACATCTCAGCAGCTCTCTTGGACATATTACTCATAATTTTATTTTCTACATCGTCACTAGCTGTTTTCAAAGCAAGGGCAACATCATGGGTATCAACCTGACGCATTACTAACTGTACTGCCCTTTCATCAAGTAACATAATATCTTCAAATACAAACATACGCTTCCTAATTTCTGCAGCTAGTTCCGGATCCTCTTCTTCCAACTGATCCAGGATATTCTTTTCAGTTCCCCTATCTACAGAATTTAAAATATTAACTATGGACTCAACACCACCAGTACTAGCATATTCGTTTGTAACAACAGCTGATAATTTCTGTTCCAGGATTGCTTCAACATCTTTTATAATATCTGGGGAAGTCCTATCCATGATAGCAATACGGCGGGATACATCTGCTTGAATATCCTGTGGTAATGCTGAAAGAACATGGGAAGCATGACTAGCATCGAGATAAGCCAATACCATAGCAATAGTCTGAGGGTGTTCACTTTGTATAAAGTTTAGTAATTGGGATGGATCTGTCTTGCGAATTGCATCAAAGGGTCTAACCTGTAAAGTAGCTGTAAGCCTTTCTAAAATGCCATTAGCCTTTTCCTCTCCAACAGCCTTGTTTAAGACATCACGGGCATACTCTATTCCACCCCTATTTATATAATCTTTAGCTTCTAAGAGCTGATGAAACTCCTCTAATATATCATATTTCATATCTGGATTAACACGCTGCATATTAGCAATCTCTAGTGTTAATTCCTCTATTTCCTCATCACTTAAATGTTTGAAAATTTTGGCAGAAAGATCTGGGCCGAGTGCTACCAATAATACTGCTGCTTTATTTTTTCCTTTCATCCTTCTAGGCATATTACCATCCTCCTACTATCAATCCTCTTGCAACCAACTCTTTAACAATTGGGCAACATCTTCAGGTTTATCTGAAACTGTTTTGGCAACACTTTCACGTAATCTTTTTCTTTCTTTTTCTTCCTTGGTTAGCCCTTTAGTTGCAGCAACCTCATCTTCAAGGTCTTCATCAACCATATAGTCAATAGCTTTACCAGGTATGACATCTTCGCTAACTGGTTCCATAGAACCTTTCATCATTCTAAATAAAATAAAGAATAAAATAAATACAAAAATTATAAGTCCTGCATATAAGTATGTTCTATTTCTACCTGCTTCTAATGCAGCAGCTTCCGCTTGTGCTATCTCTTTTTCGAGACTATTATCAAAGGCTAGATTCGTAACAGTTACGAGATCACCACGTTCTGTATTATAACCAATAGCTGCCTGTACTACATTCTGGATTTTCTCTATGTTCTCCTCATCAAGGTTTTCATTAACTACAACTGCAACGGAGATACGTTCAACTTCACCAGGTGCATAGACGTGCCGTTCGATTTTTTCATTAATCTCATAGTTAGTTACTGTATCAGAACTTTCATATTGTCCATTGCCACTTTGGCCCTCTACATTTTGATATTGAGGTATATTAGAGGCAGTTCCAGGGACTCCCCCTTCATTAGCCGAACCTTGATATAATTCACTTTGTTCCTGTCTACTTCTTACTATCCCTTCATCGCCAACCACTGGCGTATATTCCTTAGTCTCAACTTCATGCTGGTCAAAATTTAGCTTTGCCTTAACCTGTATCGTATAATTATCAGGTCCTAATACTTTACTTAACAGGATTTTTAAATCCTTTCTTAAACCCTCAGCAAAATTTCTTTCTATTTCAAATTGATTCATGGTAGTTTGGCTGTTTAAGAAACCATCACCGGCATCTGCACTACTTGTTAGTAGGTTACCATCTGTATCAATTATAGTAACATTACTGGGTTCAAGACCTTGAACACTACTTGCCACCAAATTAGCTATAGCCCTCACCTGGCTTTCTTGCATTCTATAACCTGGCAAGATCCTTAGTAATACCGATGCTTCAGCCGCTTGTTCTTCTTCAGCAAAAATACTCTCTCTAGGTGCTGTTATCTGAACCCTGGCGTAATCTACAGCATTAATACCCTGTATAGAACGACTAAGTTCACCACCTATTGCCCTATAAAAATTTACCCTACGCTCAAAATCTGTAGTTCCAAAACTACTTTGATCAAATATTTCAAAACCAACAACACCTTGTGAGGGCAGACCTTCTCCAGCCATTTGCAATCGTGTTGGATGTACAACATCTGAAGAAACAAGTATAGTTCTACCTTCATTCTCAAGACGGTAAGGTGTTCCACTTTCTTCTAACCTCTGGACAATAGCATTGGCATCCCTTGCTTCCAGATTGCTAAAAAGAACTTGAAA
>JADQBV010000284.1 GCA_016278415.1 Halanaerobiales bacterium | reverse complement strand
AGATGAGTAAAAGCATAAAGGATGACTTTACTGACCATCTGTTTGATGCGATTTTGTTATTAAAAAATAGAGATGAATGTTATCAATTTTTTGAAGATATCGCTACTGTAGGAGAGCTTAAAGTCCTAGGACAGCGACTAGAAGTTGCTAAAATGTTAGAGTCTGGGTCCACATATGAAGATATAGTTGAAAAGACTGGTGTTAGTACAGCGACAATAAGTCGAGTTAAGAGATCATTATATTATGGTGCTGACGGCTATTCTATGGTGCTAGACCGATTAGGTGCAGATGAAGATAAAGATTAGTGATATTTTGAAGGATGGCATTTATGTCATCCTTTTTAAACGATCACATTTACAGATATTACCTCCGAATTCTTGCTTTCAGTCGAAACTGTGAACATTTTTAATGTTCACTCGGTTAATATCTGTAAATGCTGGCTTTTTAAAGTGTTGGTATGTAGTGGAGGATTAATTAAAACTATAAAATAATAAATAGGGAAGTACGATGAAAAACAATTAAAATTAAAGGAGTTGATTTTTTTGTGGAGAAATATAAGCAAGAGTTTATAGAATTTATGGTTGAAGCAGGTGTCCTAAGATTTGGTGAATTTGTAACTAAAAGTGGAAGAAAGACTCCATATTTTATTAATACTGGTAATTACAAAACAGGTGAACAAATATCAAAATTAGGGAGATTTTATGCTGAATGTATTAATGATAACTTGAAAGATGAATATAATATATTATTTGGACCTGCCTACAAAGGAATTCCACTTGTTGTTACTACAGCCGCTTCTTTATATGATAGTTTTGATAAAGATGTCTTGTTTAGTTTTAATCGTAAAGAAATAAAAGACCATGGAGAAGGTGGTAGTATTGTTGGACATTTACCAGAAGATAACGAAAAAATACTTATAATAGAAGATGTAGTAACAGCTGGTACTTCAGTTAGGGAAAGTGTATCATTATTGGAGAATATAGCTGATGTAAATATCTTTGGTCTAGTTATATCCATAGATCGTATGGAAAGAGGCAGTACCGATAAATCCGCGATTCAGGAAATTGAGGAAGAGTTTGGTATAAAAACCTACTCTATAGTAACTATTAAAGAAGTTGTTGATTATTTATATAATAGAGAACTGGATGGAAAGTCTATAATTGATGATAATATGAAAAATCGAATTGAAGAATATCTATTACAATACGGTGTTTAGAATAAAAGTGTTATATATTATTTGGGATTAATATTTTTTTATCAAGTTATTATAAGGAGGCTTTTAATGGATAATAGGATCTTGTTGGGTATATTCATTATATTAATTTCATATGCTGCTATCTGGTTTTTATTATTTAAATCAATAAAAATAGTGGATTTTATAGATAAAAATAATCTAAACAAACTGGAAGATATTCAGAAAGAGATGAAACTGTTGAGTGGTGATCAATAATGAGTCAGCAAAATCAAACCTCTCAGAATTATGATAATCAAAACAATACAAAACTATCCCGGGACATGGGTTTACTTCAGATTACTATGATGGGTGTCGGGATGATGATTGGAGCCGGTATTTTTGTAGCAACCGGTCTTGGTATTGGTGTATCTGGAAGTGGAGGTATTTTAATTGCATTTGCTTTAAATGGTCTGCTCGCTTTCTTTTCTTCAATGGCTTATGCCGAACTAGCTTCTGCTATTCCCAGTACTGGTGGGGGATATACCTATGTCCGGGAAGCTTTTGGAGGAGTAATAGGATTTATGGGTGGATGGATGTCCTGGCTTGGCCATGCTATATCAGGTAGTTTATATGCTATAACCTTTTCTAAATATTCAGTTCTCCTCTTTCGGCAATTAGAGATATTTAAGTATATAAATATAAATGTACATATTTTTGAGAAAATGCTTGCTGTTGCTATTGTACTGGTATTTGTTTATATAAATTATCGCGGCTCTTCAGAAACAGGTAATGCCAGTATCTATATTACCTTTGCCAAGATAGCGGTTTTACTTGTTATTGCAGGTGCTGGAATATTTATGGCTACATCTCAACCGGAGAGATTATCTCATTTTTCAAATTTTCTTCCTAAAGGCTGGGGTAAAGTACTGGTAACTATGGGATTGACATATATCGGTTTTGAAGGATTTGAAGTAATTGCCCAGACCCGTGAGGAAACTTTGAATCCAAAGAAAAATATACCTAAGGCCATATTTTATTCAATAGTAATCGTTGTTACTATATATATACTGGTTGCCTTTGCAGCAGTAATTGGTGCTCAAACAGGGAACTTGCCTATTTGGCAGTGGTTCAAAGAAAAGGGGATAACCGGTTTTGATCAAGCAGTTAAAAACCTTATCCCTTATGGAGGCATATTGGTAGCTATTTCAGCCATGTTATCAAGTACTTCTGCCTTAAATGCTACAACTTATTCATCAAGCAGAGTTTCTTATGCGTTAGGGAAGAACCGGAGTCTTCCCAAAATGTTAGGGAATATCTCTAAAAAAACAAAAACTCCTACTAATGCAATTGCTATAACATCTATAATTATAGTGGTCGTAGCAGTTACTTTTCCTGTAGAGGATGTTGCTGCAGTTGCGGATATTATGTTTTTATTACTCTTTCTTTTTGTCAACTTAAGTATTATTAAAATTAGGAGACAGGATAGAAAAGACCTGGAATATGGCTATATTATGCCTTATTTTCCTTATATACCGGTTATTTCAATAATAATGCAGATGATCCTGTCATTCTTTCTCTTTGACTTGAGTTTGATTGCCTGGATAACCGGAGTATTCTGGGTTTTATTGGGTTTATTTATATACTACAAATATACTCAAAAAGGTAGATTTGAGTAGATGATGTTGTAAGATTAAAGAAAATACAAGGAGGAAAAGAAATGTACACAAACTCAGATATTCTAAAGGATATTTCATCAATGGGAATAGACCCAGAAGGCACGTTATTAATACACTCATCGATGAAGTCTATCGGCGATGTTGACGGTAGAGCAGAAACAGTTATCGATGCATTCATTGAATATATGAAAAATGGATTACTGATATTCCCTACACATTCATGGGATGAAGATAATCTTGTTGATGACATATATGATCCACTAACAGAACCATCTTGTGTAGGCATACTCTCTAATTTGTTTATGAAAAGAGAGGGTGTTGTAAGGTCGCTACATCCTACCCATTCTGTTGCAGCAATAGGTAAAGATGCAATGGATTATATAGAAGGTGAAGAAAATTCCCACACACCTTGCCCCAGAGAGGGTTGCTGGGGCCGCTTATATGATAGAAAGGCTCAAATTTTATTTTTAGGTTGTACTTTAAAGAGTAATACATATATTCATGGTGTCGAAGAATGGAATAGTATTCCAGATAGATTAGCTAGTAAGTCTAGAAAAATTAAAATAATTAATCCATATGGGAATGATTATAATTTGGATTATTGTGGACATCATAGTTCACACGGGGATGTGTCTAAAAATTATGATAAACTCCTTGACCCGTTTCTATATAAAGATATAACTAGTAAAGGAAAAATTGGAGATGCAAAATCATATTTATGTGATGCAGTAGGTATGGCTGATCTTACTACTGAATTTTTACATAAGAATAAAGATTTATTTGCAGATGATAAGCCTGTTCCGCAGAAATGGTACCGTTGATCTCTATTGATTATTAATATAAAAGTTTAAAGAAAGAGAGAACTTTAAGGGGGGATTAGAAATATTTTATCCAACAAGTACTAAGAAGGTTAATGACAATATTTACATTGTTAATAATTTGATGGTTAATTTTTTTGTGTATACAGATGGGGATAATTTTATATGTATCGATTCAGGCTTATCAAGTATATTAGCTAAATGGGGTTTAAAAAAACTTGGTATAAATCCAAGTGACGTAAGTCATGTATTTTTGACACATACTGATTATGACCATGTTGGCGGTATGAAATTATTTAATAACGCAGATGTATATATTTCTAAAAAAGAAAAGCAAATGATAGATGGAACAACAGCCAGAGCGTTTAAAATTAAATATAATAGTCTGAATACGAAATATAATTTACTTGAGGATAATGAGGAGATGGAAATAGGTAAAATCAAAATAAAAGCAATCAGTACTCCCGGCCACACTCCTGGTTCTATGTCTTATATAATTAATGAATCTTACTTATTTTCTGGAGATACTTTAACTCTTAGGGGAAATAAACTATATCCTTTTTACAGATTGCAAAATATGGATACAAAGAAACAAAAGGAAACAATAAATAAATTAGTTAAAGCTAATGACAATATTTCCTGGGTGTTTACTTCCCATACAGGATACTCAAGTGATTATAAAAATTTAGTTAAGCATTGGCTATAACTATAGGTACAAAACAAATAAAGAAATATGCAAAAACGTTAAGGAGTGATGGCTTTAATGAGTGAAAAAAACGAGTTATATATTTTATGGACAAATGCTGATATTATAACTTCAGAAAAGATGGTATTCATGTACGGGATTAATAGTAAGCTTCATAATTGGTGGAAAGAGGTTACTATAATCATCTGGGGAGCAACGGCTAAACTGTCCGTAGAAAATGAACTAATACAGGAGAAAATTAAACAGGCCAAACATGTGGGTATAAAATTAATTGCTTGTAAGGGTTGCTCAGATCAGTTAGGGGTTTCAGAAAGATTAGAGGAAATGGGTATTGAAGTACAATATTATGGAGATGGATTGACAGATATATTGCAGGATGATAAGAAATTGCTCACAGTTTAGAAAAACATATAAAGGCAGGTGTATTTGACAAAGGTCAGTTCATATATTCCTGCCTAAAACTTTGTAATACTTTAAATACATATATTAATAGATTTTCCAAACTAAATTACGATACTTATATCTATAAGTCACTGGATTTAAGTAGAGAATATCGTTAGATAATAGGTGTTAGTATCTTACTAAGAATTTTGAGGTAATTTATTCTACCAGTAAAAATTTCTTCTCCCAATTTCCCCTGTAAGCTCTTAACGAAGGTATCAAAGTTATCATTACTCATTTTCTCCAACATTCTTCGTAATGTAAGTGAATCATTAAAATTTTTCTTTAACGGCTTCGTTAAATTTTGATAATCACCTTTCCCACAAATATCAAGTGCTGCATAAATACCAGTTAAAATTGCCTCAACCTGTCCAAACCCTAAAAAAGGCATTATAGAGCCAAAATTATTACCAACCAGAAAGGTATTTCCTATTCGAGGATACTTACATAAGCCGATGATATATTTTGTAATTTCAAATTGATCATATATTTTAATAGACTGATTTACAACATCCGATACTTCACATTTAAACTGTTCCCAGAGCATATCAGTATCAATCTTCTGGTTTTCTGGGTATTCTGGGTAAGCTATTACAATGTTTGCTTTTTCATGGGTGAGTGGTATTAAATAACAATATCCCTTAGGCGCAAAATTATTATTAAACCAAGCATGTACTGTATCTATATCAAAACTCCCTTTAATATTGGCACCTTTTAGTTTAACAGTTAATTCTATATCATATTCCGTTATTCTATTTGCATACGCGGCATCACCAGTTGCAAGTATTACATGACTATACTCATGTAATAACTCTTCATAACTTTTTTTTGATTTTAAGTGGATTTTACTCTTTGTTTGTTCTTCCAGCTGTTTTTCAAAAGAATTCTTAATTCTTCCTCTTAAGTTGGTGTATCCCAGTCTTCCAGAGATAACCGCTTCTTGATTGGGAGAATGTACAATAAGTTTTTGTATATTACTTTGTGGTTTTAAATCAATATTATGATTTTCTGAAAAGTAATGAATTGCATCTTTAATCGGCCTAGATAATGATGATAATATAATTTCGCAATTTACAAATCTATCTCCAACTTCTGAACGATTTTCAAAAATAATTGGATTAATTCCATTTTGTTCTAGGGTTATTGCACAGGCTAGTCCGGATAATCCAGCACCCATAATTGCTACATTTATTTCAATCACCACCTGATATATTTACTATAATTCTATTGATAAGACTTACAAAGTATTATTTGTTAATATAAAGATTAAAGTATTGTATATTTCTCTATTTATATCTTATTATGCCTTAAAATTAGGAGATTATGTTTATATATAACCTGGGTCGGAATCTACAATATTTAGTCTAACAATTATTTGCAAATATTGCTAATATATATTATAATTTAATTTATATAAGATTACTTTGTGAGGTGATGATGTGTATTATACTTTAGGTTTAATTCTGCTTTTGATTTTTTTAATTGATCGAAACAAGTTTGCCGAATTTATAAATAAATATAAAGTTGTATTTGTTTCTTTGAGTCTTGTAGTATTATTTAATATATGTATAGAGATAGGTGAAAGTTTAGGAAGATTTATTTATTATGTAATTAATTAAAAACCACTTTTCCTATTAAGGCCGTTAATTCAGGGCCTTTTTTTCTATTTAAATAAAGTGTATGTAGTTATTAAAATTCTATCAAAGCAAAGGAGAATTACTATGAACTTAGGATTAAAAGATAAAGTTGCATTAGTCACTGGGAGTGCACGTGGATTAGGAAGAGCTATTGCAGAAAAGCTTGCCCAGGAGAAGTCTAAGATTGTTATTACAGATATTAATGAACCTATGGCAGTAGACACAGCAAAGGAAATATCAAAAGAATATGGGGTTGAGACTATAGCTTTAAAACATGATGTATCTTCAGAGGAATCTACTAAAAAAGTAGTAAAAGAGATTATTAACAAATTTTCACATATTGATATATTAGTTAATAATGCAGGTATAACAAAAGATGCTCGTCTAATGTCGATGAAACAAGTAGATTGGGAAGCGGTATTAAAGATTAACCTTACAGGTGCTTTTATCTGTACTAAATTTGTTTCTAAACGTATGTTAAGACAAAATTCTGGGAGTATTGTAAATATCTCAAGTGTGGTTGGGTTAATGGGCAATATTGGGCAGGCAAATTATTCTGCCTCTAAAGCTGGTTTGATCGGACTTACAAAAACGACAGCAAAAGAATTGGCTGAGCGTGGAATTACTGCCAATGCTATAGCACCTGGATTTATTAAATCTGATATGACATATGTCCTTTCAGAAGAAGTGTCCAAAAAAATGTTATCACAAATACCAATGAATTTATATGGAAATCCCGAGGACGTGGCAAATGCTGTATTGTTCTTAGTTTCTGATTTAGCTAAATACATAACTGGGCAAATCATTAATGTTGACGGTGGAATGCTCATGTAAAATCAAGAAGATAATCAATTTCATGATTACCTTCTTACTAAAAATTACGATATGCTCTTAAATAAATATTGAACTGCTTGATAAATTGCCATTTTACTGGCAGTTTTATCTACATTTCTTGAGCGATATAGCTCGATAGCACAATAGAGACTGGTGAAATAATGTGGGTCCCAATCTGGTGTATAATAATCGGTATAGACTCTAAAGACCCAGTCAATCGCCTTCTCTGGTTTTGTTTGCAGTAGATATATTAATGTTTGAATAGATTCATCTAAGTTATTTGGAGAGAATAACTCGCTAAATTGACTATAGTTACTAATATCTTTATTAATATTTGTTAACTTATCTACTTTCTTTTCCCGCTCTTTATCAAGGTTTTTATCACCTATCCATTCTATCAGTATATGATATGGTACAATATTTTCTTTATTAAACGGCGCTTCTTCCCATTCAGTCATAATATAAAAGGTGATCATATGATGAAGGTTTACTATACCTTTACCTGAGGAAGCTAATTTCAGCAATTTATTATAATCTTTTATTTCTTTATTATGCAATTTATTGGTTAGAGTATTTTCTTTATAATCAAAACGACTTAAATATGATATTAGACTAAATAGTGCTGTACCGTTTGCAGGGTGTTTTGTATTTAATATATCTGTAATAACTGGGTAGAAACAACTAATACTATGTCCAAGGGTGTCAGGTATATGAATTGATCCTAGATCAAGTAAGAGCTGACACAAGTCTTCTGGATTATTCTTTAATAGTCCTGTAGAATAGTAATAGGCATTATGTGCATTGCTATTATGCAGTTCATCTATCATTTTCTCAACTGTGTTTTCGAATATTTTATCATCTTTATATGCCCTTGTATCAGTCTCTAGGAGTACCCAATGTCTTTCTACTAAATTATTAAGAATCAAACTAAGTAATTTCCTTTCAGTTTCTTTACTAAAATGACCTTTTGTTGAGAGTTTGCGCAAAAACAAGGACATCTTTACTGTGTGGAAACTTCCATATTTTAAATTAGCCTCCATAAGCATGATAGGTAATAATTCATCAATAAAGGATACAAATGACCAATCCTCATTACTTTCCAGGGAAGATAAAATATTTACTATGGATTCCTGGTCTCGATTAATAATTGCTTCTTTCACTTGAGAATTAATTTTAAAGCCCTCCTTATAAAAGTGTTTTTTTGATGATTAAGTTATGCCAATAGTATTCTAATATATAGATTATATAAAAGTTAAAAAAATCCTTTAATAGTATAAGTAATAATTATTATTTATATTTATGCTTAACTGAAAGTGTATTAAAATGCGTTTTTGCATGATTATATACTTCTAAAAATATAAATATAATAGTTGTGGAAGGAAAAAATAAAGATATGAAGAATTAGAAATATAGTAATTTATTACAACGTAAAGTCAAGCTAATACTGTTAGTTCACTATTGTCAGTAATGCTGTAATACATAAATAAGGGGGAGTTATGATGAGAAGTCATGAAATCGATTATCAAGTAATTGGTGATGACATGCAGGTAGTAGAAATAGAATTGGATCCAAAAGAAACAGTTATCGCAGAGGCCGGGGCTATGAATTGGATGGATGATGGTATAGGTTTTGAAGCCAAAATGGGGGATGGTACTGAAGTAAATCAGGGCTTGATGGGGAAATTATTAGGAGCAGGAAAAAGGGCTATAACCGGAGAGTCTATTTTTATAACTCATTTTACAAATCAGGGTGTTGGGAAAAGAAAGGTTGCCTTTGCTGCACCATATCCCGGTAGAATAATTGTACTTGATTTATCAGAAATACCAAATGGTAAATTTACATGTCAGAAGGATGCTTTTCTATGTGCTGCCCTTGGTACTAAGGTAGATATTACTTTGAATAGAAAGTTAGGAACAGGTTTCTTTGGTGGAGAGGGTTTTATACTCCAGAAATTAGAGGGTGATGGTAAGGCTTTTCTACATGCTGGCGGTACTATTGTCAAAAAAGTTTTAGCAAATGAGACTATTAAAGTAGATACTGGTTGTTTAGTAGGATTTACTGAAGGTATAGACTATGATATAGAGAAGGCCGGCAATCTAAAGTCAATGGTTTTTGGTGGAGAAGGTCTGTTTTTAGCTACATTAAGGGGTACTGGAACTGTCTATCTACAGAGCTTACCATTCTCTAGATTAGCCAATAGAATTATTAAGAGTGCGCCCAATCTTGGGGGTAAACGCAAGGGTGAAGGTTCTGTACTTGGTGGTCTAGGTGATTTACTTGATGGTAGTTAATACTTGGCAGTAAATTAATTCTAATATTCTATAATATTGTGCAAAACTATACATAACAATGTTTTGTGATTTTTAAAGCCTTACTAATTAGCACTTATATTAGTGAGGTTTAAACTATCTGATTCTATAGAATAAAAGAAAAATACTAATCTTATCAGCAAATTAATGGAGGAATCTATTGTGAAAAGGACTGTTTTAATAACAGGTGCATCGAGTGGAATAGGATATGAATTTGCTAAAATTTTTGCTAGAAAGAGTTATAACCTTGTTTTAGTAGCACGACGTAAGGAAAAATTGGAGGAATTGGCCAATAAACTCCAATCACTATATGAAACCAAATCATTAATAATTGCAAAAGACTTGAGTGTACAAGATGCTCCAGGTGATATTTTCGATGAGTTAGAAAAGAAATCAATAGATATCAATGTCATAGTAAATAATGCTGGGACTCAGGTCTATGGATTATTCCAAAAAACGGAATTGGAACAAGAAATAGATTTATTAAAGTTAAATATTATTTCACTGACACAATTAACAAAGCTGGCAAGTAAAAAATGGATTGCAAATGGTAAAAAAGGTAAGATATTAAATATTGGTTCAACAGCTTCATTTATGCCGGTACCACTAAATTCAATTTATAGCGCTTCCAAAGCATATGTATTATCTTTTTCAGAGGGTATTTCAAAGGATTTAAAAGGAACAGGTATTACCGTAACAACCCTTTGTCCTGGTGCAACAAAAACAGAGTTCTTCGAAAAAGCAAATATGACTAATGCTAGGATTTCTAGTCTAAATATGATGTCAGCTGAAGAAGTTGCCCGAATAGGATATAAGGGACTGATGAAAGGTAAGAGGATTATTGTTCCTGGGGTAATAAACAAAATGATGGTTTTTCTAGTAAAAATATTACCCAGAAATATGGTGTTAGCAATTGGCAAATATGTAATGGAGTAAAATTGTTTTGTTAATATGTAAATGCTACCTTAGTGTTATTTTTACTTTTTTAGATAAGCAAATCTTATATGGATTTACTAAAATATGAAAAGAAGTAATCTGTCTTAACTAAGCACACAAAGACAGGATTACAATGGTTATAAGTGATATTATTGTAATTGGAAGGGGAGATAAGATGGAATGGTTGGAGATGTTAAATGAGAGTATTGATTACTTGGAAGAAAATATTTGCAATGATATAAATGTAGGTGAAGCTGCAAAGACTGCCTGTTTATCAAAATTTCATTTTCAGAGGATGTTTCACTTAGTAACAGGTGTAACTATAGCTGAATATGTGAGAAAGAGAAGGTTGACTTTGGCAGCTCAGGAATTAGTGACTTTAGGATCCAGGGTAATTGATGTAGCTCTTAAGTATGGGTATTCTACACCTGAATCGTTTTCTAAGGCCTTTAGCAGGTTGCATGGTGTGAGTCCATCAATTGTTAGCAAAACTGAAAAAGAAATAAAAGCATATCCACGTCTTTCCTTTCAAATACAATTAAAAGGGGCTGAAAGAATGAATTACAAGATTATTGAGAAAGAGGTATTTAAAATTGTTGGTAAAGGTATCAGGGTTTCGACAGAGGATGGGGAAAATCTAAAACGTATTCCCGAGTTTTGGAATGAATGTAATAGTGATGGTAGCTGTGAAAGTTTATTTGCTAAGATGGGTGACTTAGGTGTCATGGGTATCTGCATGGGTGATGCTGGAGATTCTGGAGCTGATGGCGAAGATAGTATGTTTACATATATGATAGCTATTCAGAAACCCGAGGAAACATTGGAGATTGAGCTTGTGGAAGAACTTATTCCTGCTGCAAGTTGGGCTGTATTTGAAGCTATCGGTCCTATGCCTGACGCAATACAGGATGTCTGGAAAAGTATATATTCGGAGTGGTTCCCATCAACTGGATATGAACATGCTGGTGGTCCTGAATTGGAGATATATTATCCCGGTAATCCATCAGATAAAGATTATAAATCGGAAGTCTGGATTCCTATCGTAAAGAAGTAGAGATTTACAGTTCATCTTCATAACCGTTGGTAATATTTCCTACATATTTTGCTATCTAGGATATCCCACTTTAATAAATAAAGTGGGATATTTTTTGGAGGAAAATAAATTTTATGTAGAAAGATATTAAAAAGCTAATATTAGATATAATTAAGTACTATGAAGAGAAAACTGTGAGGTGAATTCAAAGAAAAAAAGCAGATATTCATACTAAAATTCTATTAAAGTATTTAAGGGGATGAACTTAATGATAAGAAAATACGAAGAATTAGCTATAAATGCCTGGCCATCATTACAAACTTATATTTATGATGGGTGGGTTATTAGGTTTGCAGATGGTTATACAAAGAGGGCAAATTCTATTAATCCCCTTTATCAATCACTAGAAAATATTGAAGAAAAGATCGAGTATTGTGAGGGGTTATTTAAAGATAGAAATCTACCAGTGGTTTTTAAGCTGACTGAAGAATCTAAACCAGTAGAGTTAGATATAATCTTAGAAAGAAAAGCATATAAGCAAGTAGATTTAACGTCATTTCAAGGTCTGGATTTAACAGAAATTACTATGGAAGATAA
This sequence comes from Halanaerobiales bacterium, assembly GCA_016278415.1. The sequence continues at coordinate 1,778 of JADQBV010000284.1, read as the reverse complement.
TAATTGTGTAATTGAATCTCAGTTTTCTAGTGACTGGCTTAAGTCTTTTAGTAAATTATCAAAATTAAATAAAAATCAAGAAAATACCTTAGGAAAGATGCTAGACAACAGTATTGTGGACAATTATTATTTTAAAGTTATTAAAAATAATAGAACGATTGCCTGTGGTCTAGGAGTACAAGAAAGAGATTATTTTGGTTTATTCGATATAATCGTAGCGGAAGAATATAGGGGAAAAGGATATGGGACAAGTTTAATTAATAGTATGCTGGGATTTGCTAAGGAAAATGCTGCAAAAACAGCATATCTTCAAGTGGTGATTAATAATAAACCAGCAAACAAATTATATAGTAAGATTGGGTTTAAGGAACTTTATAAGTATTGGTATCAGCATATTTTAGCTAAATAAAAATAAATTAGCTAAAATATTGAATGTTATTATAAAATTAGGTATAATATATATAATAAAAAGTTAAAAAAGGAGTTGAGTATTTATGAGGATGCCTACTTCAAAGGTTCAGGAAAGTCTTGATAAGTTAATTGAGGAATTGGGAGAAGAGGATATAATAATTACCCAAAACGGTAAAGAAGTTGCCAGGTTGATTAAAGAAGAAGAGAAAGATAATGATTCTGTTATAAAAGAAGAAGCCCCGGAATTGAACTATAGTATTAACAAAAGGAAGGTAAGCTATGAGGAGTTTCTGGAAATTGACAATAGTGATGATAATCGATATGAGTATATAGATGGGAGAATATACTTATTAGCTTCTCCGTTCTATAAACACCAAAAAGTATTGAGGGAGTTATTTGGAAACCTATATAATTGGTTTAAGAATAAAGAATGTGAACCTCTAACAGCCCCCTTTGATATTACCCTTTATAAAGATGAAATAAATATTAACATAGTTCAGCCTGACATTGTAGTTATCTGTGATCAGGATAAAATCAATGAAAAAGGGCGTTATTTGGGTACACCTACTCTGGTTGTAGAAATTCTATCAGATTCTACAGCTAAAAAAGATTTAATTCGCAAATTAAATTTGTATATGACAACAGGTATCGAAGAATATTGGATAATAGATCCAGAAAATGAGCAAGTAAGTATATATCAATTTGCAAATAAACAGGTAAAAGAGATAAATATTTATGAGAAATCCGAGCTTATCACTTCTGTAGTATTTGCTGGATTAACTATAGCTATAGCAGATGTATTTGAATAAGTTAAATGGTTTAAACCATTCTTCGGCATAGATTTAATATCTACAATAGCCTATATAGAAGATAGGCTATTATAGAAAGTTCTTTTTAAGTTTTACTCTGCCCAGGCAGGCATAGATTTTAAGTAATAGTCAGCCCTTTGCATATAGTCAGCATCTTTATCTTCAGGAGTCATTCCCTGTAACCAATGAGCTATACCAGCCTGACATTCTTCCCTTGATTTTAATTCCCCTTTTTCATCAGCACAATACTGACAAAACTTGTCTGTTTTTTGATGTGCCATTTCGGGAGAAAGAGGCATCCCACAGGCTAAACAATGTTTCATATCCATAATTAGTCCCTCCATTTATATTTTATAAGTTAATTATAAAGGCTTAAAAATGACAACAGTGTCATCTTTTAAATATTAATTTATTAAGAATTTCACATATTTAGATTAGCATATTTTTAGAAAAATTAAATACTAAAAAATACTGAAATACAAAATGTTAATTTGACATGGAGAGATTTTTTATCTATAATTAGATTAATTTAAAAAATAGAAGTCTAAAAATTACATA
>JADQBV010000041.1 GCA_016278415.1 Halanaerobiales bacterium | reverse complement strand
TAAAATGAGAGAAACTAATTCTAATAGTTCCATCTATCTGTTCTGCTGGTAAACCGATGGCACGTAATACATGGCTTTTTTCATTGCTCTTTGAATGGCAAGCAGACCCAGTAGATACATAAACACCTTCACCCTCAAGGCTATGAATTAATACCTCGCCCTTTACTCCAGGGAAAGAAACATTTAGTAGGTGGGGTGCCCCGTCTTCAGGTGAGTTTATAATATATTTTCTTTTAATTTTGTTTAACTGCTTTATAAAATATTTTTTCAGCCTGTCCAAGTCTTTATTATAATTATCTTTTGATGAGTAGTCAGGTAATGCTTCAACTGCAGGTATTAATCCGGCTATTCCTGGTATATTTTCAGTACCACAGCGAACTCCGCTTTCTTGACCGCCTCCTACTATTTGTGCTTTTAATTCTATACCATTTCTTTTATAAAGTGCACCGATACCCTTTGGTCCATGTATTTTGTGTCCACTAATAGTTAGTAAATCTATATTGCTCTTTTTGGGGTTTAATAAGACCTTGCCGAATGACTGTACACAATCTGTATGAAAATATGTATTTTTATTTTTATCTTTTATTAGTCTGCCGATTTCATCAAGGGGTAGAATGGTCCCCAGTTCATTATTAATATGTATTAGGCTGACTAATGTAGTATTTTTTGTAATGGTTTTTGCTAATTCATCAATAGAAATGTTACCATATTTATCTGGTTTTAAGTAGCTCACTTCAAAACCATCTTCTTCTAAAGCAAGAAAAGATTCTAGTACAGATGCATGTTCAACACCTGTTGTAATAAGGTGTTTGCCTCTGTTTTGATAATTATAGGCAATTCCTTTAATAGCAAGGTTGTTACTTTCTGTCCCCCCTGAAGTAAAGTATATTTCCTCAGGATCAACTGTTAATTTCTTTGCGATTTTCTTACGTGCACTCTTAATTATTTTTTCGGCTTCTAATCCTTTATTATGTAAAGAGGATGGATTACCATAATTATTTTTAAGGACCGTTGTCATTTTATTGATAACATCATCCAGGGGTTTAGTTGTAGCACTATTATCTAAATAAATTTCTTTCATTACAAGCTCTCCTTATGAACTATTAGTATTTTCATGAGTTAAGTCTTTCTTTATTATAGCATAGAAAAAGAAAGGCTACAAAAACGTCTATATTTCACTAATAGATTTTTAGCGTATGTTGCAATAAAAATGTGGAATAAACCTGTGAAATAAAAAGTATCGTTATGATTATTTTTTAAATCTATCTATATCTTCCATAGTTATTGCCTTGATTAGTATCATAATTATTATATAGATTAAAATCATTATTAGCAATATAAAAATAGTTTCTAATTTTATACTCAGGTTTATAGAAAAGTAAGTAAAAATTCCCCTTATATATGGCTCACTAAAATATAATAGGGTACTAGCTATTAATGGTTTTATAAAAGAATTATTGATTTTTACATCATATCCAATATTATGCCCTATTGCTATGAAATTAAGTAGAGCAGATACGACAATTCCTAATCCAATACTAATGGCTGCACCATGAATACCCAATGATTGACCTGTAAGATAGAAAATACCGATTAACTTTATAGCAGATCCAATTCCCAGATTAATTACTGATAAATGGGGTTTTCCTAGTCCATTTAACATACCATGGGATACTTGTAAGTAGTAAATAAATGTTGAACAGAATGCCATTGTTGCCAAAAGCTCACCAGCCTGGGGATAACCAAAGAGTAAATTGCAGATATTTGTGCCTAATCTATGGAATATTATAGTGATTGGGAATCCTAAATAACAGCTGATTCTAATAACATCTTGATAGTTATTTTTAATTTTATTTATATTATTTCGAGCATATGCATCGGATACATTTGGAACCAAACTTATGGTAAGGGCTATAGTAATGATAGTAGGTAAAAATATAACTTGTTCTACCATACCGCTTAATTGCCCATATAGAGAGGTTGCTTCGCTGACAGTAAGGCCGCTTAATTCCAATTGTCTTGGTATAAGTATGGCCTCACCGCTCATCATTAATGAATTAATTACTCTACCCATTGTAATTGGGATTGCTAATCCAGCGATTATTTTAAAATCAGCTATATTATTGTGTTTTAGGTATGCAGACATTTTATTTTTTAGCATTGTTTTGTTTTTATCGTTATTTAAGAGTGTAAATATGAAAAGTATAATTAATAATAATAGACCACAAAGTTCACCGATAGAAATACCTAGAGCTATTCCAGCAGCTTGATATTTCAATCCCAGGTACCCAATGGCGTTAACAATCATTAAAGTTGCTAAAAAGCGACTGATCTGCTCAGTTATTTGTGACAACGCTGTTGGAATCATCGTATGCGTACCTTGGAAGAAGCCTCTGAAACCGGATGCCAGTGAACTTATAATAATAGCTGGAAGAATTGATAAAATTAATATATAAGTTCTGCTATCACTATAGATTCTAGTAGATATAAATTCAGCCGAAAAGTAAGTGGCTGTTACTACAAATGTACTCATAAGTAGAATAAATAATAATGATACTTTAAATAAATTATAACCCCCGCGCAAGTCATTCTTGGCCAATCTTTCTGGAATAAGTTTTGAAATTGCAACAGGAAAACCAGCAGTACTTATAAGAAGTAGTGTCATGAAAAGGGGATAAATCATCTGGAATAGACCGAGGCCTTCGTCACCTATTGTTCTTACAATAAATATTCTTAAAATAAATCCTAATACTCTATTTATCAGACCTGCTAACATAAGTATTAAGGCACCCTGTAAAAATGACTGTTTTTTCATCTTTACCTTCCTTTATTAAAAATATTTGTTTTTCCTAATAGATAAACAATACAATATTTAATAATAATAAATATATATGTAAATAGATTAATTGTAGAACATTATAATATACAGCAATTGCCTAATGTAAGGACATTTGATACTATAGGGATTTCTTTTTGAGTGGACGCATTTACAGATATTATCTTACTCACCGAGAAGTGCTAATCTCAACTTTTCCTGCAAGAAAAAATACATTTTTTAAAGAAAGAAATGACCCTGCCGGTTAAGGCAGGGTTAATAAGATTATTATTATACGACCATCTCGAAGTAGAAAGCCGAATATTTTAGGTTATTATTGTATTTGGTTTATCAAATTATACTTAAAGATCTTTTGTTATTTTCTAGAACCAGGAGTTAACCGGTTCGCCATTCTCATAATCAATCCAGGTGGCTTTACTATTTTGATCAAGAGGAACTAAAATAACAGTACCTGCATCGAATTTAGTATTCTGGTTTTTAAGGTAATTGGCTTTTAAAATTGATTTAATAGAAATGCCATTTTCATAAGCAATATTAAAGATATATTCCCCACCAGATTTAACTTTATATATTTCATGTTTATTAAAGAGAGCAGGATTAACTGGCATTAATAGTCTTTGACCAGTATAGACTTCTACATCCTTATTTAGCTGGTTGATTGACCTGATACCTTCTTCGGGAATATTATAATATTCAGCGATATCAGCTAGTGTTTCGTTACGAAGAACCCTATAATAACTATTTAGTTGATTGCTAGCTCTTTTAAGATAAGTCAAATTAGTAGATTCTTTTAATGGTATAATTAATACTTCGCCAGCTTGAATTTCGTTAATGTTGGCAATATTATTATATTTAATAAGTGTAGATGTTTTAATGCCAAAGTAATCGGCAATATTCCAGATGTGATCCCCTGCTTTAATTTTGTAGAATGAATATGGGACATATCTACTATCGTTATTATTACCATTATTATTATCGTTACCATTATTACCACTATTATTATCAGTAGGAATATTCTGTTTAAATGGAACAATTAATTTTCTTCCTACATATAAATCATAGGCATTGTTAATATTATTTAATTCAACAAGTTTTTGTACTGTTGTATCATATTTTTGGGAAATGTTCCAAAGAATATCACCTGCTTTTACAGTATAGTAGAAGTAACTATTCTGTGGTTGATTATTTTCTTCTTCACCAGGAATTAATATTGTTTGTCCAATATAAATATAATATGGTGAATTAATTTTGTTTAGGTCGATAATTTCTTGTATTGTTACATTGTATTTTTGGGCGATTTTCCAAATAAGATCACCAGACTTTACAGTATAGCGGATAGAATTATTGTTGTTGTTATTATTATTATCTTGATTATTGCTAATTCTTAATTTTTGTCCGACATAAATATTACCAGGATTGTTCAGCTTATTAATAGATGTTATTGTTTCAATGCTAACACCACTTCTTTTTGAAATTGTCCATAGCGTATCACCTGTTTTTACAGTATAAAACTCTGCAGCTAAGCTTAAAGATGTTATTGTTAGTAAAAGTACTATTGCAATTGATAATATTAAAGACTTTTTCATATGATTATTACTCCTTTCGTTTTTTGAGAGGTCATTAATAACATTACGTATGTCAGTATAACATATGTAATTATACTGTACAATTGTAATTTTTCCCTGTTTTATTATTTATTAAAGAGTCTATGCTGAATTCTTTTTTAACGAAATAGAGCAGTAATAGTCTTAGTATATAAAATTTTAAATATTTTTAGTTAATTGCAGGAGATATAGAACTTTTTGACGAATAAAATAAGTAGGATAAAATAGACAACTTATGAATAGAATTGTAAAAAAATATTTTAAAGTGTAACAGTAGGAGGGTTAATTTATGCCAAACATTAAAACCGTAAATATTGAGGAGTTAAAACCAGGTATGCGTAATGCCAAAATGATTGAAAATCAATTTGGAGCTATTTTAATTACTCCTGGAATGATTATCGATGATAATTTAATTAAAAAACTTAAAAGAGCAGGTCTTCTTTCTGTTGAAATTATAGATGAGACTGAGGAAGAGTTTATAAGCAATCAGCAAAATTTTACAGAACGATATAAAGATAGTGTTAATAATGTAAAGGATATGTTTTTAAATATTAGAGAAGATGATGCTTTGAATTTTTCTTATATTAAAAGAGTTACAGATAATGCATTAAAGATGGATACAAATAGGGATATCGTGACTGTCTTAAGTATTATTAGGGGTGTTGATGAATACACTTATACTCATTCTGTTAATGTAGGTTTGTTAGCAATGATGTTTGGCCGTTGGACAGGTCTTGAAAGTTCTCGAGTAAAAGAATTACTATATGCTGGGATGTTACATGATATTGGGAAAGCAAAAATACCAAAGGAAATACTTAATAAGAAGGACAAACTAACAGATGAAGAGTTTGCAATTATTAAAAAGCATACTGTACATGGATATGATATATTACAGAAAAATAAACTGATTTCTGAGAAGGTAGCTAGAGGTGTACTTATGCATCATGAGCGTAATAATTCAAAAGGGTATCCCTTTGCTTTTAGTAAAAAGAAGATACCATTTATTGCTCGTGTCTTAGCTATAGTGGACACATATGATGCAATGACTTCTGATCGCGTTTACCAAGGGCGTAGACCCCCATTTGAAGTTTTTAGATTGTTTGAGGAAGATCTTCATAGTTATGATTTGATGCTTAGCAAAATATTTATGACAAATATGTCTCAATTCTATATAGGCGAAATGGTTGAATTAAGTAACGATTGGATGGGTGAGATAGTATATATCAATCCTAATAATATTTCTCGACCAATCGTTAAGATCGGGGATCAGTTTATCGATTTATCAGAAAGTGATTTAAATATTAAAGAATTGTATTTAAAGACAAATGTTGACGAAATCGAACTTTAGTATTAGGCTCTAAACTTAGGCCATAGTTTTAGGCTAGTAGTTTTTTGCCTTTTTGATTCTTTTTAATTATAAACTCCATATTTAAGGTATTAATTATAACGCCACTTTTTAGAAAAGTTGCACTCATTGTATTAAAACCTAAAAGAAAAGGGATATTAAAGTTATTTTTCGAATATTTCTCTTGTATGACTATCAGGCCAACCTTTTTCCCCTGTTGATTCCATTTTTTGCTCTTTTTCTTATTTAAGGGTTTTATATCTATATTATTAATACATGTGTGGAAACTGGTGATATTAACACCATCTTGTTTTGTTATAACATTAACACTTTTCCCCTGGTAATCTTCGTAGAGTTTATTAAAAATTTCTTCAAAGTTTGATAATTGTTTCATTTTATTTCACTCCCCTGGCTTTTTATTACTCCTTGTGACTGATGTTACTATTATTACCATTTTAAAAAATCTTATACCTTAATCAATATATTTGATGCTTTGTTTAGTAAAAAAACCACCCTTTGGTGGTTTTTTATAAGAATTAAAAAGTTAATAGCTAAAATAAGCCGGGTATATTTGGTATGTCAACATTACCAATAATCTCTTTTTTTCTTGATGCTTCTAGTTCTTTAGCGGCCTTAAGTGCATTATTAGTTGCTTCTGCTACCGCTTTTACTAAACTATCTTTGTTTAGTCCTCCCATATCAATTAGATTAAATTTATAATCTAACACTACACCATCGCCACTGACAATAGCCGTAATTAAATTATTACTATCTGCATCTTTAACCGTTATATCTTTTAATTCTTCTTCCAGATTTGATAACTTTTGCTTAATAAAGGAAATCTGTTCAACAATATTATTCATATCCATAGTAATTCCTCCTTTCTGTAAATTATATGCTTGAATTAGATTATTGATGATACATACAGGTATATAATTAGTAAAATCTAGTATTTGGTCTTGCATCTAAATATTTAGAGAATTACAGCTCTAGTCTCTTCTAATGATTCTTAGTTGTTCTTTATAATGAATAATTAAGATATATAGAATTTGATAGTATAGAAATTACTTGATATAATATTTATAAAGAATAGTAATCATTACTATTTAAAGGAGGAGATATTTATCATACGTAACTTAAATGAATTAATAGGATATGAGTTGGTTTCAAAAACTGGAGATAGTATTGGTAAAGTAAAGGATTTTTATTTCGATAGTAGTGATCTTATTGTAAGATATGCTATTGTTGATACAGGTGGTTGGTTGTCAGGTAGAAAAGTTCTTATTTCTACGGGATCATTCCAGAAGCCTAATTGGAAAGAAGAGAGGTTTCCAGTTGATTTAAGCAAAGAAGAGATTGAGAATAGTCCATCTATTAATGAAGAAAAACCTGTTTCTCGCCAGAGGGAAGTAGATTTAGCAGACTATTATAATTGGCCTGCTTATTGGGGACCGATGGCAGGAACACAAAATATGGCTGCTGGATATACAGGTGTCTATCCTGTTCGCCCTATACCCATTGACTTAAAAGATGATGGTGATGATAAAATAGGTATCACAGATAAAGATAGTAGAGAGGATGTAAGGACAGAAGATAAGGCCTGTGATGATGAGAATTGTTATTTAAGGAGTCTTAAAGAAGTCCAGGGTTACAATATTCATGCAGTAGATGGGGAAATAGGTCATTTGGAAAATCTTATGGTAGCTGATGAAAGTTGGGTTGTACATTATTTAGTAGTTGATACACGAAATTGGTGGCCAGGCAAGAAGGTTCTTGTTGCACCAGAGTGGCTTAAGCGGGTAAGTTATAACAATGAGGAAGTATATGTAGAGTTACATAAAGATACAATTAAGGACTCTCCAGAATATGACCCAGAAACTCCGATTACTCGTGAATATGAGGAAGACTTATATGTCCATTACGGTAAAGATAGATATTGGTAAATAATATTATGGTACCTTGTTTTACAATCATTATGTAGCCTCTTAGTAGGTGTTCGTTAGAACTATCGCTAATGAGATTGCTTATATGATAAGTATGCTCCCCTTAAGGTAGGCAGATTAAGAACAGAAATCTGTCACTGGAAAGGGGAGCATTTTTTTATTATCACATATTCAAAAAATATTGATGTATTCTCAGATCATTAGTTAACTCTGGATGGAAAGAGGAAACTATAATATTGCTTTGTCTAGCAAGTATAGCTTTGTTTTTATGTCTAGCTAAAATATTCACCCTATCGCTGATTTGTATAATCTGAGGTGCTCTAATAAATACTGCCGGGAATTCATTTATATGGATGCCTGGCATATTCAGCTTGCTTTCAAAACTATTTATTTGACTGCCATATGCATTTCTCTCAACTATAATATCAATTAATTCAAGGAGATAGGGAGGTGTTTCACCTTTAAGTTTTTTTGATAGTAAGATTAGACCGGCACATGTGCCCATTATCCTCATTCCCGCTTTTGCTTTTTCCTTAATAGGATTAATTAAGTCGTATTCTATCATAAGTTTACCTATAGTAGTACTTTCTCCGCCGGGAATAATTAAACCATCTAGATCTTCAATCTGTTTATTATTCTTGACGAGAATTCCTTGACAATTTAATTTTGTTTTGGATAAAATCCTTAAGTGCTCCATAAAAGCCCCTTGCAAGGCTAAGACACCGATTTTTTTCTTACCAGCCACGTTCCTGCATCCGTTCTTTTTGAATTATACTTTCCATTTCTATTCCAACCATTGCTTCGCCAAGATTTTTTGAAAGTTCTGCTAAAATATCTGGGTCGTCATAATTTGTTGTGGCTTTCACTATTGCATTTGCTCTCTTTATTGGGTTACCAGATTTAAAGATTCCCGATCCTACGAAGACACCATCTGCACCTAATTTCATCATTAATGCAGCATCTGCAGGTGTAGCAATTCCTCCAGCAGCAAAGTTTACTACTGGTAAAGAGCTAGATTCTCTAATTTTCATTAATAATTCATAAGGGGCACCCAGTTCTTTTGCTCGAGTCATTAATTCTTCGGAAGGTAGGGATGATAGTTCTCTGAGCTGGTCCATAACTGTCCTCATATGTGTAACTGCTTCAACAATATTTCCAGTACCAGCTTCTCCCTTTGTTCTAATCATTGCTGCACCCTCGCCAATTCTCCTCAAGGCTTCACCAAGGTTCCTACATCCACAAACAAAGGGTACCTCAAATTCATGTTTATTAATATGGTATTTATTATCAGCAGGGGTTAAAACCTCGCTCTCGTCGATGTAATCTATTCCCAGTGACTGTAATATTTCGGCTTCAATGAAATGACCAATTCTAGCTTTTGCCATAACAGGAATAGATACAGCACTTATAATGCTTTCAATAATTTCAGGGTCTGCCATCCTGGCGACTCCACCTGTAGCCCTTATATCTGCTGGCACCCTTTCCAGAGCCATAACGGCGACTGCTCCAGCGTCCTCAGCAATTTTTGCTTGTTCTGGAGATGTAACATCCATTATTACACCGCCTTTTAACATTTCCGCCAGTCCTTTTTTAACCTTCCATGTTCCTTTTGCTTCCATTATAAATCACCCTTTCATCGATTTGCAGTGAACCCGGTAACACTCTTGAGATTAAAAAAGCCCCAGGAAAAAATCCCAGGGGCATACGAGCAGGTATAATAATAATGAAAACATAGTAAGTAGTGGAACACTTTTAATGTTCCTTCGATTAATGTCTGTAAAAGCTAGCATAATAAAAGTAGTGGAGCATTAATTTAATACTATAGTAATTTCCTTTTTCCGTTCCAGCCAATTATGTTTCTTTCGCTTGTCGTTCACTACGACCTCCTGTCTCCGTTCACTGTCAGGAAATTATCCTCCGTCGTCCTGACTCTGGATAATTTCTAGAGTCGCTACAGAAATATAATTGGCTTACACTGAGTGGAATAAAGTTCCGGAACGTAGTGGAGCATTAATTTAATATTCAAATTAGTAATATTTAATAATGCTGTAGTCAAAGAAAAATTACTTACTTTAAGATATGTATCATTATTAGTATAAGTGCCTTCGCTCATTCAGACTATACTGTCGGTTCTGGGATCACACCAGATCAACCGCTGAGGCTGATGGACTCGTCCTCCATAAGAGGCATTACCACCGGTCAGGAATTTCACCATGCCCCGAAAGCAAATCAATATTTAATTTAACTTATTTTACTATTATATTAATCTTATGTCAAGAATTGTTATAGGATTTTTGGCAGAAAACCTAGTTGGGCTTGGCTTCTAGAAGAATACCTATATTTATAATAACATTGTATGGTTATAATTATGATTGTAAGTATGACTAAACCGTGAAAAATATATGAAATGTAAGGGAGGATAATTATCCCCTTTGTAGAATTAATTATTATACTATTATCTATATATAATAATAGACATTTTTATTAATTATTTAATTAGTCAATTAGTCAATAAGCCTCTGTCTAATAGTAGATGGTGAAGATCATATACACTTGTAAAAGATGAAAAATATTTGAAATTTTTGGCTATAAGAATACATTTATGTTAGCTTAGATAAGTATTTATTTATAATTAGTGAAACATTTATCAATTGGTGAATATATTTCTAGAAAGTACTTGACAGATTTAACACAAAGATGTTATTATGATAGTGCACTAGAAAGATAGTGCACAAATTTGTAGCTAGTAGATTAAGTAGATAAATATATATTATATCTTATATTTCAATAATGTAATACTAATAAAGTGAGATGTAAGGTAATACGATGGAACGGTGCTTAGAATGAAGGGTATAATTTAGGAGAGATACCTAAGGAGTCCTTGGTAATTCTTATACCGAGAGGTTCAATAGTACGAATTACATAATTAGAAGGGGAGATTTTAACATGTGGAAGAAGATTATTATTTTTGTAATAATTGTTGCAGTTCTAGGTGGTGGGTTCTTAGTAATTAAAAACCAAAATTCCAGTAAGCAGGCAACTGCAAATGTAGTGCTGGTTAAGATGGTTGAAGCTGAAGAGGAGACTTTAACAACCAAGGTTACTGCAGATGGGAATGTTAAAGCTAAAGAGCAAGAAGGTATAAAGGCGCGATTAAGCGGTATTGTTGGGGAGGTATTTGTTGAAAGTGGTGATTTTCTTGAAAAAGGGGAAGGAATTTATCGTATTGAAGATGAACCACTTAGAAATTCCCTAGAAACTGCTAGACTAAATCTACAGGAAGCTGAAGGTAATTATGAAAACCTACTAAATAAATATAATTCCCAGGATAAGTTAAATAAGTTAAAACTTGAAGAAACACGTAGAAACCTGGAAATTGCAATTCTTTCTTATCAGCAAGAAAAGGCAAGTATGGATGATCAAAAGTTAAAGCTTGAAAAGCAGTTAATTGAGGCTAAAGATAATTTAGAAAATGCAGAAGAGAAGTTGGAGGAAAATGTATACCTATATGAGAAAGATGCTATTCCCCAGAATAGTTTGAAACAATCCAGAGAGACATATCAACAGGCTAAACGTAATTATGAAAATGCTCAAGCAGACTTAGAAATATTTATAGAAAAGACTATACCAAATACACTGGAATTAGCCCAGTTAAGAATTGATAATGCAAGGAATCAGTTAAGCTATTTAGAGGCATCATTGGAAGCAGAAAAAATAACAGATAAAGATTTGCAAATGGCTCATTTGAATGTTACTAAGGCTAAAAATCAAATTAAAGATATAAATGATGATCTTAATAAAGTAATAACTACAGCTCCACTATCTGGAACGGTTATTAATTTGGAAATAAAATCAGGAGATAAGTTGGCAGAAGGAACTACCGTAGGGAATATTGCAGACTTAGATAACTTTATTGTCGAGGCTATGGTGGATGAAATTGACATTAATGAGGTTAAACTAGGACAGTCAGTAATTATAACAAGTGATTCTTTTGCAAAAGACTTAAAAGGGGAAGTTACCTTTATAGCCCCTGCAGGCTCAAATGTAGGAAATATAAATAAGTATAGAACAGAGATTACTATTTTTGATGATATGGGATTATTACGTCCTGGAATGTTTGTGAATTCCGAAATTATTACTAACCGTAAAGATGGAGTCGTTGGTGTGCCATCACTTGCTATCATGGGTGACGAAGAAAAGTACGTTTATGTAGTTAAGGATGGTAAAGCAGAAAAACGTGTTGTAGAATTAGGCTTAAAAACTTTAAGTAAAGTAGAAATCAGTAATGTTGAAGTAGGGGAAAAGATTATAATTGGACCATATACAGTATTAATTGGACTTGAAGAAGGAACACCTGTCGCAGAGGCGAATAGTGATGGGCAGGCAAGATAGATAAGAGGTGGAAATTATGATAAAGGTAGATAATTTAACAAAGGTATATGGTAATGGAGAGATAGCCGTAGAGGCTTTGAAGAAAGTGTCATTTACAGTTAAAGAAGGGGAGTTTGTTGCCATAATGGGTCCTTCTGGTTCTGGGAAATCTACGCTTATGAATATACTTGGATGTCTTGATACCCCAACAAGTGGTGACTATATATTAAGTGGAACAAATGTTAGTAAGATGACTGATAAGGAGTTAGCCCGAACCAGAAATAGAAAGATTGGGTTTATATTTCAAACATTTAATCTTTTACCTCGTTTATCTGCATTAAAGAACGTAGAGCAACCTATGATATATAAGGGAGTTGGCAGAAAGAAAAGGGAAGAGATAGCCTGTCGTGTACTAACTGATGTAGGTCTAGGAGAGAGAGTAGATCACCGTCCTAATGAATTGTCTGGTGGTCAGCGGCAGAGGGTGGCCATTGCTCGGGCGTTGGTTAATGATCCAGACATTGTTCTGGCAGATGAGCCAACTGGTAACCTTGATACTAAATCTGAAGAAGATATATTAGATATCTTAACAGGTTTAAACAAAAAAGGAATCACTATAGTTATGGTAACACATGATGAGTATGTGGCTCATTATGCCCATAGAATTGTTCATTTTCAAGATGGAGAGATTGTTAAAGAACAGACAGCACGCGGTGCACGACTAGAAGCTGCTGCTAATGAAAAAGAGGCTTTTGATAAGAAAACAGGTGGAGGTGGCAGCATTGAAACTGGGTGAATATATCCGCCTGGCACTTACTGAGATTTTTCATAATAAAATAAGAACATTTCTGACTTTAATAGGAATTATTATAGGGATTGCCGCTGTGATTATAATTATATTTGTGGTTCAGGGTGCTGAGAAGTACGTAATGAATGAATTAGAGACTATTATCCCTCTAGACCTTATACAGCTTAGTGGCCGTTGGGATCCCGATTCACAGAGGATGTTAGGTAGTATATCAATGGATGATTTAGATTATCTTGAAGATAAGATGGGTAACGAAATTAAGGCCATTGCACCACAATATAGAAATAATGGTGAACTGCAGTATCAAGGTAATGTATATGATGCTGAATTAATTATTACTACACCTGCTTTCCAACAGTTTTACGATATGGAAGTGGCGGAAGGTAGGTTTTTGACTGATATTGATGTAGAGAACTTTAATCAGGTAATTGTACTAGGTAACGAAACTGCAGTCAACCTTTTTGAAGAGGAAGATCCTGTAGGCAAGAAAGTAACCCTATTTAATATTACTTTTACTGTAATAGGGGTCTTACCTAAGGCTTATCAATCACCAATAAGTCCTGCATCTACAAATGATACCAGGGGGTTTATTCCCATAAGTACATTTGAAAGGTTAGCTGGCATAAAGAATAGATTCTTCGTATTTATTAGAGGTGCTAATATAAATAATTTAGAAAATATACAAAATAGAATTATTGATTTACTTAATGCAAGACATGGAATGACTACTGATGGGAGATCTAAATTTAGGGCTTACAATTTTAGTGGGGAAATGAATCAGGTAAATATTATTAAAATTGTCTTAATGGTTTTATTAAGTGGTGTAGCTAGTATTACCTTACTGGTTGCTGGGATAGGTATTATGAATATAATGCTGGTTATTATCACTGAAAGAACCAAAGAAATAGGATTGCGTAAAGCACTTGGGGCTACCAAGAGGGATATTTTAGTTCAATTCATAATAGAGAGTATTATACTCTGTGTTCTTGGCGGTGTCTTAGGCATCTTACTTGGCTATTTAGGAAGTAACTTTGCTATGGATTATGCCAGTAAGTTTATTAATATTCAAATAGATGTGCCTGCCTGGGCTGCCATTTTGTCATTAGTATTTACAACTGCTGTAGGACTATTTTTTGGAATTTATCCTG
>JADQBV010000344.1 GCA_016278415.1 Halanaerobiales bacterium | reverse complement strand
GCCTGTTTTATAACCTGATAACGCCAGATAGTCAAGGGATGCCAATTTGCAACAAGTGGAAATTCACTTTCATCCAATGAGTCAATGTCAATATCATCTTTTAAAAGAAAGGAATCATCTTGAGGATGAATACCAAGTCTCTCATTATATGGTAAAAATATGTCATCTACTAATTGATCCCATCTATCTAACTCATCATTATCAAAATCCAATCTTTTAGCTAGTTCATTAAATTGTTCTGGCTTTTCATCTATCATTTTTTTGACCAGTTCACTGGCATATTCCAGATTAAATTTAGCCATATAATTTGTATAACAATTATTACTAACACCTGGTTTATACTCATCTGGACCACATACCTCATTAAAACAATATTTATTATTAATTAAAGGAATGTAGCAACCACGACTAGCCCACATCCTAGCGGTTTCTATTAGTATTTCCACACCATAATTATAGATAAAATCTTGATCAAATGTGGCATTATAGTATTGATGAATTGCATAAGCAATATCAGCATTAATATGGAATTGTACTGTAGACCCCATAAAGAATGCAGAGGCTTCCTCTCCATTTATTGTCCTCCATGGAAATAGGGCACCATCCAATCTAACCCTTTTGGCATTCTCCCGTGCTTTATCAAGTATATTGTAACGGTATAATAACAGTGACCGAGCTATTTCAGGCTTACTATATAAGAAAAATGGTATGACATATGTTTCGGTATCCCAAAAATAATGCCCTTCATAAAATTCACCAGTCAAACCCTTTGCCGATACATTAGTTTTGCCATCCCTACCTGTTGACTGAAACAATTGTAGTGCATTATATCGAAAAGCCTGTTGTAAGGATAAGTCCCCTTCAATCTTTACATCAATATCCTGCCAGTACATGTCAAAAAAATCTATTTGTTCTCCTAATATATGTTCATAGCCATCTTCATAGGCTTCTCTTACTGTACTTAAGGCACTTTCTAACAAATAACTACCTGAATTAGAAAGAATACCTAAACTAGAAATTTTATCATCATGATTATTGTCCTGATTATTAGACAATTTTTTAATCTTTTCTTTATCAAGTGAAATTTCTGGCTCACAGAAATCATATACTGAAAGATACTTGTTAAGTATAATTTTATCTCCTGTTTTTACATCTACAGTATAATCCTGGCTCAACTTTTCTCCTTCAATAATCGATATATCAAGGAACTTCCCAGAATCATCAATAACCTTACCACTCTGTTCTACACTTAGATCATTTTTAACACAAGTAGCTAAGCTAATATTTGTACTACCGATTATCTGCTCTAGATACATCTCTTTACTATCTTCTACAAACCCTCTATTTACCATAGTTAATGCTTTAGGGTTTCTTAAATGATATTTGTTTCGTACATCCCCCTCTAGGGAGGAAACTAATTTTATTTTACCAGAAAAATTTAATGGTTCAACAGTGTACCTTATCATACCAAGATGCTTCCTTGTGGCACTTATAAACCGCTTTATATTAATCTTTACTCTTTTGCCCTCTGGGCTTTCCCAGATTAATTCACGATTGAGGGTTCCTTGTTTCATATCAAGATATCTACTATAATCTTCAACCTGGCCTTTAAGCATATCAAACTTTTTACCATCAACATATAAATTTATTATTGTCCAATCAGCTATATTTACAATAGTTTGACTACACTGAGGTTGTTTAGGGGCCTCTTCTCCATATATAATACACTCTGAAGCGAAAACACCATTTACATATATCCCCTTAGTACTAGTACCGTCAGGGCCAGTATAATCTTCCTCAAGTGTACCCCTAAGTCCAATATATCCATTACCAATTGAAAATACTGATTCATTATGATGGTTATTATCTATATCAAATTCCTTTTCAGTAATCCTCCAAGGTTCATAACTATATAATGGTTGTTTATTTAATTTTTTCAAGTGATATTTGCGCATTTACTCCCCTCCTGATCTATTTACACTATAATTTATATCATTATATAACAACTCAAACTCATAAGTTAATCTAAGTTTAAAGATTCATACAAATTCATTTTATTATAGTGATATATAATAGTCAAGGAAAGGGTCAATTATCCAATTCTATTCACTTTAGATTCTTCTTCATCTAAATTATGTATTGTATTTATTCGCAATACTTCTTTACTCAGTCCATCTAATAAAAGAGAATTGGTAGCAGCCTGGTCACCGTTATAAACAACTCTATCTAGTAATTCTCCACCAGTGATTCCAGTTGCTGTAAATAATATGTCTTCTCCTTTAACAATATCATTAATTGTATAGATCTTATCAGTATCCTCTATACCCATCATATTAGCCACTTCAACTTCTTTTTCATCTTTAAATACGAGCTTTGTCTCCATATAACCACCCATACACTTTAAAGCAGCAGCTGTCAATACACCTTGATGAGCACCACCTATACCAATTAACATATCTATTCCTGTATCAGAAAGTGCAGTAGAGATACCAGCAGCTACATCACCATCACTTATTAATTTAATTCTAGCACCTTTTTTATATAAATCACTTATTATTTCTTTATTACGTGGCCTATCTAGAATTACAACAGTCATTTCATTTATTTTCTTGCCTTTAGCTTTAGCTACAGCAATCAGATTGTCTACAGGTGTTGCATTTATATCGATAACATCCTTAGCTTCTGGTCCTACTGCAATCTTATGCATATACATATTCGGTACCTTTAATAGACTACCTTTTTCTACCAATGTGATAACTGATAGGGCATTTGATAAACCTTTAGCTACCAAACTTGTTCCTTCCACAGGACCAATTGCAATATCAAGTCCTAAACCCAATTCATCTCCAATAAGCTCACCATTATATAGCATAGAGGTTTTATCCTTAGATCCACCGCCAATAACTACTTCTCCAGATATTCCTAAATCACTTAAAACAGAGTGCATTGCTTCAATTGCGGCTCCATCTATAGAACTCATATTGCCTTTACCTATCCATTGAGAAGCCGCCAAAGCAGCAGTCTCAGTTACCCGAGCCAGTTCAGAACATAATTTTCTACCCATTATCCCACTCCTTTAAGCATTAATATTTTAATAAAAGCCAACTAGACTTTACCTTATTATATTGTTATTATACTTACAATGTTATATGATTATTATACTAAACAATCTTATATAATGCAACACTATTGTTTATTAATGTACACTTTTTATTCATGTATACACTATAAGTGACTTTTATAACTAAGTAAGGTCATTTTAAGTAAGAACAAATTAGTCTACGACGATAATCATCTATATGAAAATTTATTGATGGTAGAAATTATCCACAGCACACAATTTTCTAGCCATTAAAAAAACCCAGGAAATACCTGAGTTTTTAAATAATATTTTATTTTAATTCATAATTTTACTTAAATTTATATCTATATATAATATGCTTAAGCATTAAATTAAGTTACTAATTTAACTCGCATATAATTTCCTCTACTATCTCTTCAATACCCTTATATGTAATATCAATCTTCTTGCATCCTACCTCATTCATAATTTCTTCAGCATGATTTAATTCTTCTTCAATCCTATTTAGACTGGCATAATCACTATCTTGACTAAAATCCATTAATGCCAATCTATTTTCCCTTATTTTCTTTAACATGTCAGCACTTATCGTAAGTCCAAAGATAACTTCCGGCGAAATGTTATAGAGCTCTTTAGGTGGAGCTGCCTCTGGAAACAAGGAAATAGTTGCTACCTTTAAATTTTTATATGCTAAATACATACTTAAGGGTGTCTTAGAAGTTCTTGATACACCAATTAATATAATATCAGCATCTTTTAATTTATTTAAATCTTTTCCACTATCAACCCTAACATTAAAATATACACATTCTATTTTCTTAAAAATTTCCTTATCTATTTTATAATTCAGTCCAACTTCTAATTGTGGTTGACAATCTAATATTTGTGAAAATCTATTAATAGGTGGTCCTAGTATATCCATTGTAGGAATATCGAACTTATCCGCCTCATCCTCTATATACTCACAAAACTCAGGTAATATCAGGGTATATGCTATTATTGCATTTTTTACATCTTTTGCTTGATCAATTATCTTAGATAATTCTTCTAGTGTTGTAACATTAGTAAAATAATTTGTTTCCAAATTACTTATATCAAACTGAATAGCTACGGCATTAAACAAGGTTTCAGCAGTCTTACCCGTTGAATCTGAAATAATAAAAACTGTCTTATTTTCAATACTAATTCTGGACACGTTAAGATTACCCCCCTATATCTTTAGACCAAAATCTACAAATGAACGGACAATATTAGTCTTACTTACCTTACCAATAACTTTATATCGGTTATTATCAATTTTTTCAACTACTGGAAGAGTATCAATTTGATGTTTTACTATTAACTTAGCAGCTTCAAATATTGTCGTTTCATTGGTAATTGTTATTAGATTTGGCATCCTAGTCATGACTATACTTACAGGCAACTGCTTTATCTCAGACTTCCCCATACTTATCTTTAATAAGTCTTTCCTAGCGACAACCCCTATCAAAACTTCATCTTGATCAATAACAAATAATGAACCGGTATTTTTCAAAAAAAGATGTACTATAGCATCATATATGGAAATTTCCTGCTTTATTACAATTGGGGCTGACTTAATCTCTTCAATTTTCTTTCCATAAAGATCATCAAAATCCCTTAAGTAAGAATTTTCTTTAGTATAAAAATACCCTACATGTGGTTTTGCTTCTAATATATTTGCCATTGTTAAGATGGATAAATCTGAGCGTAAAGCCCCACGTGTTAAATCTAGACGTTCTGCAATCTCACGACTAGTAATAGGATCAGCGTTTTTTACAATCTCTATAATTTTCTTTTGTCTCTCTGTTAGATTAATATAAATCACCCCTATCTCTAGAGCATTTAAATAATTAAAAATCGCAATCCAAAAAATTAAGTAATAACATTATTTTATAATCCAAGTATAACATATGAATTAAGTGTACGGCAAGAAAAGCATAGTGAACTCCAAATTGTAAATCCAGCATCATTTTATGGAATCTAACTCAAAAAATATATAAAACCCGCTTTTAATATAAGTGGAGAACCTCATCTCCAGTGTTTACCGAATTTTAATGTTAAGTAATTATATTCACCAAGCAAAATGGTGCAGGTTTGTTTATTGAGCATAATCAAGAAGATATTATTGATGAAGTGTAACGGGATTTTGAGATGATTAAAGATACAGGAATTAGATTTAGTAATCCTATATATTAATTAAAGGAAAACTTAGTCCCTAAATACCAAATTTGGATGACATAATATCTGATTATTATTAATTAAATATGCTAACAATAAGTACTATTTATTTCATCCACTACCTTTTGATCATATGGTACTCTTCTACTAGGACAATTATCTCGCTGACATAATTGACAATTTTTAAATTCTGACTCAGTAGCAAACTTAATACCAGAAACAGATTTAACTGGTACCATTAAGAAACTATCTGTTAGTCTTACACCAATTTCATCTTCAACATTACCTAAAAGTGTAAATATCTTAACCTGTTCCTGAATAGGCCAGTCCTGTAAAGAACCTGGATTCATCTCAGATACAATTTTACTACCAATTAATTGATTTAATTTTGTATAAATATAATCAACTGCAGAATTTAATAATATTTTCTGTATTTCATCTGCCCAAAAGGACTCTACAATATTATTCTTACTAGTAGCCCAGTCTTGTACTTCCGAGCCAACTGTTATTATATAGATAAATACTCGATAGGTATCTGCTATATTTTTTCTCAATATTCGGCTAGACAATTTATTGCTATCTATAACTATATAGTTCTCACCCTTATCAGCAATATAAGCTTCACGATAGATTGCCTTTAAATTAGCAACCATATCAACCTCAGTTATCATTTGACCTAATATTGTTTCATCTGGCTTATTATTAATCATTAAAGACTTTTTTAATTGATTAAAATCCAGTTTATAGGGAATATTTTTTATAACTGTTGACATTTTTTCACCCCTAAAATTCCATTGACATCATAAATTCATTCTGAAAATCCGAACGAAGAGAAAGCTCTATATATTCTATTTTCTCGATTAGATTATCAAGCCTTTTTTGCTGTTTCTTATCAAGTAGGAATGCCTTCGCACCAAGACCAGCACCATTACCGATCTTAACAATTTTCTCTTCCATATATTTCGGCAGCATACCAATTTTACAGGCGTTTTCTGAATCTATAAAACTTCCAAAACCACCAGCCAGATAAATTTTATCAATGTCCTGATATTCAATACCGGCCTCTTTCAGTAAAATATTAATACCAGCAGCAATTGCTCCTTTAGCTAATTGAACTTCTCTGACATCTTTCTGGGTTAAATATATCGGACTATCTAAGCCACTATCCTCAATATTTAATATTTCTAATGCCTTCATATCCTTATAACTACTAACTTTACTGAGCAAAGATTGATCAAATTCCTTATTAAAAGCACCTGTAACTGTTATTATATTATGTTTAAGCATTTCAGCGATAATATCAATCAAACCAGAACCACAAATTCCGATGGCTTTCTTCGAGTCTATAGTCTCATATTTAAAATCTTTTTCCTCTGTAATCCCAAATTTAGATACTGCCCCTGGTACACCTGCAACACCAAAGCTTATATTAGCCCCTTCAAAAGCA
The DNA here is from genome assembly GCA_016278415.1 of Halanaerobiales bacterium. Next base: position 7,370 of record JADQBV010000344.1, on the reverse strand, counting down.
GGACCAGCAGCTGCAGAGCATGCTAAAATTCTATGCTTATTACCCAGTATTATTTCGCCATTTGTACCTACATCGATTAATAGATTCCATTTAGTACTTTCAAAATCTGTTACTAATAGATCGGCAATAATATCTGATCCGACAAAACCCGAGACCGCCGGTAATACCTGAACTATTCCCTGAGGATTTATATCTATATCTATACTAGCAGCAGATATTTCCTGCAACCCTGTAAAGACTGGTCTATAAGGAGCGCGGGCTATACTCTCGGGATTCACTCCTAGGAAAAAATGGAGCATTGTTGTATTAGCAACTACCGTTAGAATGTAAATATCTAAATGACTTATATCATTCCTGATAGCTAAATTTTTTATCGCCTGATTCATTTCTCTAATTAGGGTATCCTGCACTTCTTTAACTGAACCATTTTTCTTTGAATAGTTTATCCTAGATACTACATCAGCACCAAATTTTTTTTGGGGATTATGGAAAGACTCCACATCTACTTCTTTGCCGTCAAACAAATCCATCAGATAAACTGCAACTGTAGTAGTACCGATATCCACAGCCAGACCATATACATCATTAAAAGACTGTTTAGATAAAGTTATAAGTTTATTTTGTGATGACAGGGTATAAAATCCCTCACAATCAGTTAAATTAGATAACGCCTGTAAATTTGACAATTTAGTATTATTTGTAGAGCTATTTTTATAAAGTAAATCAAGATAAGATTGACTATCATCTTCTGCAATTTGATCATTATTAAAATAGTCAATTTGAATAATGGGATCAAATTCAATAGACCGACTAACTCCTGTTGTTAGTATCTTTATTTGACCCTCTTCTATTAACTCGATTGATAAATTGTCATCCAGGTCATGACAACAAGCTATACGAATTCCTTTCTTTATTTCATTAGAACTTAGTAATTCTAACTCTTGATCAGTTAAAGGAAGACTACCAGCAATCAGTTTTACTTTACATTTCCCACAGCTTCTATTTCCACCACAGGGAGAACTTATACTAAAATTGTTCTTTCCCAGTATTTCCAGTAGGTTTTGACCTTCCTCAACCTGTAATGATATAAAATTATTATCTAGATAGACATCAACTTGTATCGTCATTAAAAAATCCTCCCATTATATTTATGATACCTTTTTTCTAGCAATTGTGGCAGCAGTTGAAGCATCTCATATAGATTTTCATATGGTGTGTCTTTCGGTACTTCACAACCAGCTGCTATGAATGTTGTTTCATCTCCTAGCTCTATACAAACTTCTACTGCAGTTCTAACCTGCTCTGTCGAACCCTGTAAAAGTATGTGTACAGGATCAAAATTGCCACAGGCAGAACACTTACCGGACATTGTCTTTACAGCCTCTTTAAAGTCTACCATCCAGTCTATATCTACAATATCTGCGCCAGTTTCAGGGGTATATTGCAGGTATGGCGATATGTTCCCACAAATATGGAGTTTTGCTTTGGCTCCCGCCTTGTGTATAGCTTTACATATCCTTGTTTCATAGGGAAGAACAAACTCCTTATAGTGCGCTGGACCGATTAAAGATGCCGCTGCATCACCGATTCCTATAAAGTCAGCCCCAGCCTTTATCTGTTCTTCAGCAAAAGTAATAGCCTGTTCAGTACAGATTTCCAACAGTTCATGGGCAAAGTCAGGGGATTGAATCAAGTCTATCATTAAATTAAATCCTCTGAGATCAAAGGCCTCTGCGAAAGCACCTTCAACCCAGCCAGTAAAGGAAACTCTTTTCCCACTTCTTCTTTATATAGCTCTACTGCATTGATACGATCCAGCATTCTTTTTCCCTTGAGTGGATCCTGTACATTTAGTTTTTTCAAGTCCGAATATTCATTTATAAAATACCCACTAAAGCATGCCTGTTAACTCATCTATCTCAAATCACCCATTTAAATTTTGAAATCTTATAACTTATATACTAATAATATCGCATTTGATGAATAAAAACCATAGATAATCCAATTTAATTTTGTATATTTCCTTTTATCCACAACAAATAGAAATTAGAAATAATACTAGAATATAATCATGAACTTCTATGCCCAAATCACATTAGTTATTGAATACTTCTTCGTCTATTATTTAAACGTCAGTACCCATTGGTTTTATATTATACAGAAAAAAGAAGACAAATAAGAAAGACCATTAAAGATCCCCTATTTATCCTCTTAATTAGCTAAAAAAACATCTATTCATACTAGTTAATCCTTAAATGGCTCAAACTTGGCAGAGATTTTTTCTGTCTGAAACCTAATTAGCCAAAAGTTCTTGCACAAAAGAAATTAATATTATGAGCTGGAAACAGATATTATAATTACTATTTACTTTTCCGACCCGGACACTTATAACCGTTTTCATACCAGAGACAGGTCTTACATTCCAAACATGGATTAATAGCAATACCCTTTTCTCCCTTTTTAACCCAATCAGGCTCTACCAGTAAACCACGCCCTACTGCCACCATGTCAGTTAGATTATTGTCTACTAAATATTCAGCCTGTTCCGGTCTACGTATCTTATTTACAATAATCACAGGTATACTAAGATTCTCATATATTTTTGTACCACAATATACAATCCAGTTAAATTTAAAGTCGTCAGGTACAGAGGGCTCTTCTCCTATTCCAGCAGAGACATTCATCAAGTCTACTCCATAGCCCTCCAGTATTTTGGCTGCTTCAATACCTGTTTCAAGATCAGGGGTATTTGCACCAAAACGACAAGCGATAATAAAGTTTTCAGCGACCTGCTGCTTTATACTATCTATTATATCCTTAACTATAGTTAATCTTCCCTCAAGACTACCACCATACCTATCTTCCCTTTTATTGACATCTGGTGATAAAAATTGATTGAGAATATATCCATGAGCAAGATGGAGTTCTACCCCATCAAGACCGGCTTTCTCTGCCCTGATTGCCGCTTCAACAAAATCCTTTTTTAGTTTTTCGATCTCTGCTGATGTTATTTCACGGGCTGAAACATTTTTATCTTGGTAATCCGATGGAGCAATAATATCATCACTGACATTTTTTGCAGTCTTATACCCTGCATGATGGATCTGTACTAAAACCTTGGCATCGTATTTATGGCACCTTCTGGCAACCTCCTGCAGCCCAGCTATATGTTTATCTGACCAAATCCCTGGTTGACTATCAGCAAGTCTTCCCTCTTTATCAACAGCATGTGCCTCCATTACTATAAGTCCTGTACCACCTTTTGCTCTTTCTTCATAATGTTTTAAATGATCATCAGATATAATACCGCTCTTATCAGACCAGTTAAAGCAGACCATAGGCGGCATTACAACTCTATTTTTAATCTTATTACCTTTAATGTTAATTTCTTCATATAATTTAGATTTCATAATATGAGCTATCCCCTTTCTATCGTGTCAAAAAAGATGATGTCAATTTTTACAACTTAGAATACTTTCCCTTAAGTCTTCCACTTTTAAGTTTATTACATCTGTAATTTTTAAAAAGTAATCGGGAAAAACCCATTGGGGTTTCTTTTAATAAAATCTATAACCTTTTTTATATATCAAAATGAGGTAACCAGTCTTTATTATATTCAAACATTTCGTCAACCATATCTTTTATTTCTTGTAGACTCAGTACTGCAGAAGTCAAGGGATCCATTGCTATAGCGTGGAATATTTTTCTCCTGTCTCCTTCAAGTCCCCCTTCAACTGCTAATTCTTCACAACGGGCATTTATATTGTTTAGAATCGCTAGTTGAGCAGGTAATTCACCGACATGTATAGGATCCAAACCACGTTTTGAAGCTAGTACTGGTACCTCGACACAACACCCCTCTGGTAAGTTATCTATCAAACCGAAGTTGCGCACATTACCATTAAATTCAAACATTTGATTATCCCCAAAGACAGCATTGAAAATATATGCAGCATATTCCTTGCCTCGTTCCAAGTCTACCGTTTCTTTAGCTAACCATTCTTTTATTTCTTCTTCCCAGGTCTCCTCTCGGTTTAGATATTCATCGCGAATATAAGCATATACCCCTGGGTTCCAACCAGTACCATTTGTACAATATTTATCTATCAAATCTTCTCTTTTTCTGAACCAGGCATTATACTCAGAATTATGACCACTTGATTCAGTCACATAATAATCTAGATGAAGGTACATCTCATTTCTGACCTGTTCTATATTATAGGTTTCTTTTTTGGAAATCGCTTCTCGAATTAATGGATAAGCATCTTTTCCATTCCATTTATAGTCAAGATACCATGCTTGATGATTAATACCAGCACAAAGATAAGTCACCTCTTCCATAGGTGCTCCTATCCAATCTGCAAGCATTTCTGCTGTACCCTGAACACTATGACAGAGACCATTAATATTTATATTTGATTGACCCTGTACGGCACGAATAAGCATAGCCATCGGATTCGTATAGTTAAGTACTGTTGCGTCAGGACAATATTTCTCAATATCCTTAGCAATATCTAGCATTACAGGCATTGTTCTCAAAGCACGAAAAATCCCTGCCGGTCCTCTGGTATCACCTACATTAATATCAACACCATATTTTTTAGGAATCTCAATATCATTCCTCCAGACATCAACACCACCCTGGAGAATTGTAATAATTACTCCATCTGCACCTTCTAAGGCTTCTATTCTATCTGTAGTAGCTGTAACTTTAGTAGGATACCCTCCTTGCTCAACAATCTTATTACAGGCTTTCTCTATATAAGCCAATCTTTTCGGATCAATATCCATTAAAGCAATTTCACTATCAGCCAGAGCTGGAAAAGACAAAATGTCCTTAACTAATACCCTAGTAAAACCAAAACTCCCTGCACCAATAAATGCTATTTTCTTCATTCAAAACTCCTCCTTTAAATTTTGTAAATATAGGTATATGTAAATGTACATATATCTATCTATCCATTATCTATCTATTACTATTTTAAGTCATAAAGCAATTAATGTATATGGAGTAATGTTATATGAATATGTTGTTATGTTAGCAATTTATTTCCACGGCGTGACTTTATCATTTTCTTAATATGTTGCTATGATTGTATAATTAAATATACATGTTTAATACATAGTCTTCCAACTAATGGTGATAATAAGAAGATAAGTATACTATATACTAGGTAGGATTTTATCTTTTAATTAAATATAAATATTAAAAATAGGATGGGAGAATAAAAATGACAATGAAGAAACTAAAAGCTTGGTTAATTGCAATAAGACCTTTCGGATTTGCTACTACAACTGTTTCAACAAGTGTTGGCGCTGCACTAGCTTTTTATTATGGAAGTTTTAATATACGTTTACATTTAATTAGTATGATACCCTTAATACTAATACATACAGGGACAAATTTAATTAATGATTACTATGATTATTTAATTGAAATAGATCAGGGTGAATCATTAAGCTCCAGTGGTTTGAATAAAGTAAAAGATATAATTAAACCCATAGAATTCTACCGTGTTGGACTAACTTGTTTTTTTGCAAGTATTCCTTTTGGTGTCTATTTATCACTTCAACGTAGTTGGATTATTTTTACAATAGGTACAATAGGGGCTTTAGCCGGTTTCTTTTATACCGCTAGACCAATTAGCTATAAATATTATGGATTGGGAGGGCCTTCTATCTTTCTGTGGATGGGTGTGATTATGGTCTGGGGAATATATTATATACAGACTGGAATACAGAGTTGGTACCCTGTCTGGGTTGGGATACCGGTAAGCTTCCTGATAACAGGAATGCAGCATTCTAATGAATTAAGGGATTATGAAACAGATAAAAAAAACGGCTTGAAAACAGCTCCTGTACTAATGGGCTTTCAAGCAGCTAGATACTGTTATTATTTATTAATAAGTTCAGCCTATCTTTCAATGATAGTTTTAATTAGGTATAATTTACTTCCAGTATGGACCATCCTAGTCTTTATTACCCTACCCGTAGCTATAGGCAGAATTAAAACTGTATATTATGCAAGGTGCCAAGGCGATTTAATTGGAATTGATTTAAAAATGGCCAGTTTGAATATAGAGTTTGGCTTAACACTGGTAATCACCCTAATAATAAGTAAGATATTTTAATATACAAATTTAATCAGTAGCATATTACCAACGATTATTAAGAAGAACCTTTAATTTAGTATGGCCAAGAAAAATACATCAAAAATCTTGTTTGTAATTTGGTGGAAATTCACACTATGTAATGGTAGATATGCTATTTAAATCACCATAATTTTAATTCATGGTAATTATGATTAGTGTAGTCCTTTTTAAGGGCTTCAATGCCCTGTGGAATTATAGCAAAAAGAGACCTTAAAGATTCTGTAATTTCATTTTCTTCATCAGGTAGGTTAATAATTAAAGTTGACTTTCTTATTCCAGACCTACCCCGCGATAATGATACAGTAGGGAACTTTTTTGATGCTTCTCTTCTCATTAATTCTGTTATACCAGGTGTCTCCCTCTCTATCACAGCCATAGTTGCCTCAGGAGTAACATTCCTTCTAGCAAAACCAGTACCACCAGTAGTCAGAATTAAATCTGCTAGTCCTCTTTCTGTTATATTAAACAATTCTTCTTGAAGTGTACCAAAATCCCCTGATATATTTTTATAATATACCTCTTCTCCATGAAATTTTTTTAACAATTTATCAACTGCTTCTCTTTTTAATAGATTATTAGCTGACTCTTTCTTACCAACAGTTATTAACGCCACTCTGATCATTTAAGGACCCCCTTGAAACGGTATATTCTGTATAACATATGAATAACAAGTTAATTTACTAGTCAAAAATGAACCTACTCATATATTAAATTCTACAATTCCTCAGAAAGACCTTTTTTCTTATTAATTTCGCAATTTAAATTTATAACATATCTAAGTTTTACTATTCCCACAGTGTTAATTTTATCTTAAATAATTTCAAGAAAATATCACCACAGCCAACTTTACATTATCTTCTATCATAATTCTATCTAAATTTTTATACTTTGAACTTTATAATTACCTACTTTATTGCTAATTTTACAAAGATCACAATCAATTATAGCTGAAATATTCAGTCCCATACTTTCGTGATTAGATCATATAAACAAAGAAAGTACTCTGTAAAGTTATATATTGAATAACATCTTAAAACCTCCAATTTCATAAATAATTTAAAAAGTCCTTGACAGTAAAACTTTGTATGATTATAATGTTTATAGTGACATATTGTAAATAGTGATTTTATATCACTAATGAAAGGATGTGAATAAAGTGTGTAAAACTAATACTCATAGGAATATGAACTGTGGTTGTGGCTGCCATGGGGGGAATAG
>JADQBV010000152.1 GCA_016278415.1 Halanaerobiales bacterium | reverse complement strand
CCTTCCATGCGGGGCTGGAGCTTTTTTAACGCTTATTCAGCAAATGGCTAACCAGAAAATTAAAGTAAGTGCGAAGTTTAAGTTATATTTATTAAATAAACCCTTTTTCTTTCATGCTTACAAATATACCATCCCCAATTATAATATGGTCTAGTACATCAATTCCTACTATTTTACCAGCATCTATCAATTTTTTTGTGATATTAATATCATCACGACTTGGTTCAGGAATACCACTAGGATGATTGTGAATCAATAACATCGCAGCTGAGCTATGTTTTATAGCTTCTTTAAATACTTCCCTAGGATGAACTATAGAACTGGAAAGTCCTCCTTTGCTAATCATTGGAATAGCAATTATTTGATTCTTTATATCCAGAAGAATAATTTTAAATACTTCCTGAGTAAGATAACGTAATTCTGGCATTAATATTTGTGCCGCATCTTTAGGAGATTTAATAATATCCTTTTCTTCTCGATTTAATGAAGCTATTCTTTTACTTAATTCTACTAATGAACTGATTTGAACAGCCTTTGCTGTACCAATACCATTCATCTTTTTTAACTGATTGATAGTCAAATAATTTAAGGCCTTTAAACCCCCAAATTTATTATATATATCCTGTGATAATTCAACAGCGGTTCTACTCTTATTACCAACTCTAATAATTAAAGCCAATAATTCTGCATTTGATAGATTCTCTGCTCCATACTTTATAAGTTTTTCTCGGGGGCGCTCATCTTCAGGCATCTCTTTAATAGTCAACCTATACTCAACAGCACCCATACTACCTACTCCCTACTTATTTTATTTTTAAAAAATTGAAATATCAAAGTCTTTAAGGATCTTAACTAACTTATGAATAGGTAAACCCATTACAGTAAAATATGAACCATTAATTTTTTCTACAAAAATCCCTCCAACACCCTGTATTCCATATGCCCCAGCTTTATCCATAGGCTCACCAGTTTTTACATATTCTAGGATATCTTTATCTGTAATAGAACCCATGAAAACATCTGTCTTATCATAGTCAACCACAACTTGTCCTGAAAATGTATCCCAAACTGCAATACCTGTATAAACACTATGCCTTCTATTCTGCAATTTCCTCAACATATCCCTAGCCTCTGTTTGATCTGATGGTTTACCCAATACTTTATCATCAAGAACAACTATTGTATCAGAACCAATAACAACAGTATCTTCTACCAGAGCTGCTACCTCCTCAGCTTTTGCTCTAGCTAATTCTTTAACCATCTCAACAGGACCCAAATGATTATATTGCTCCTCATCTATTTTACTTGGGACAATTGTAAAATTAAAACCCAACATTTCCATTAACTCTTGCCGTCGAGGAGAGGCAGACGCTAAAACCAACTTAGCCATTTTATATCCCCCTGACTCGATCAGATGGTAAATATCTAATAGAAAAATGTGTAACAAGCCCCACTCCAATACCAGTAGGAATAGCCAACAATATTAAATATGGTAAATAGTAGAAAATACCTGGATTATCAATAATATAAGAAGCAATAATAATCTGACCAACATTATGAAAAGTTGCACCAGCTACACTTACGCCTACCAAGCTAAACTTGTCTTTAAATAAGATATAAATAAGTACCATAGCACAATATCCTAGTAAACCACCTGTAAAACTGAGATAAAAATTTATCGTCATAAATGTTCCAGCCATTATGGAACCTATTAAGACCCTTAACAATAATATTAAAAAACCACCATTAAATCCGTATAAAACTAAACCTATTAGACTAACTATGTTAGCCAGACCTAATTTTGCTCCAGGGACAATATATGACATAGGTATCATGTTCTCTACAAAGTGAAGAATTAATCCAAGAGAGACCAATAAACCAATAGTTACAATCTTTCGAGTTCTATCCATAATAATACCTTCCTGAAAACATATTAATACTAAATTTATTATAAAGAATTATAGAAAAACTAATTGAAATTGATGATTAAAGAAAAAAATCAAAAAGTAAGCCTATATATAATAATTCCATATAGACCTGTCATTTCCCTTTAATATTAGAGGAGAAATTAAAGGGAATTTTAAGTAAGTATAGTCACTATTGATAAAAACATCTAAAAATAGCACTTTTGTAGTATATTATCCTTACCAAGAGACACCATCCAATTCAGAGTCTTCTCTTTCAATCCAAATCGACACCTGATTGGGAACACATATGATCATTGGTCCTGTTTGTTCAATCCAACCAGTTTTTTCACATATTTTCTCAGGATCTTCTGGAGGGGCTTCTTTCAATCTAACCTTCCCATTATGTGCTTCAATTATACTTATTCCAAGAGGTCCAATCACTTCTACATATAATGGTTCCTCACGATATGTACTACTCATTGGAATTCTCTGTTGGCTTTTGTTAGACTGCTGAATTACTATCACCTGTTGTGAATCAGAATCTGTTCTACCACTTAGCAAAAAACCTACTGGTGACAGAATAGCTAGTACACTTAGTAGGATCAGAAATATAATTAATACCTTATCATATATTGTTAGCATTTTCCATAATCTCATCATCTGCTGTCACATCAATCCTATATATAGTATATTGAAAATTATACAAAAATGACTGATTATTATTAAATATAATAGAAAAATATATTTTTAAAGCTTTTTCATACTTTATTGTAACATTTTTTTTCATTAAAGTCTAGAAATCTACAAAGAAGAAAACAGGCATGTATTATTATATGAAAACACACCTGTTCTTATTAATTTTATATTTTATTACTTCAATTAATGGAACTATATAATTATAATACTATACACCTACTCTAAAATCATCCACTGCTTCATTAAGAAAGTTCATTTCAGAAAATTCAACTTTACAACCCTCACCAATTGGACTCTGGGCCTCTATACCCAAGAATAAACTTTTATAATAGTTAGTCTCAAATCTACAGAGCCTTTTCATTTTCCAAGCAATGCCATCCATAGAGTAATAGAAACCAGTTAAGCCTTCTTTTCTACTTACCTTTAAATAAATACTATCAGAAGATATCTCTTCACCATTGCAATCATCACTATAATCTTTAGTCAATACACTAACAACAGCAGGATATCCAAGGTCAGTATTTTCAAAGGCAAATTTAATCCAGTTATGATTATCAATATATAGCATAAGAGCTCCAGCATCATATCTTGCTTTAAATAAAGGTTTAACTTTACAAGAAAAAGAAAAGTCACCCTCTATTTCCTTCATATAGAGAGGGGCATTACTCATTATTCCATTTAAAGCTGGATCAACAAAAAAATCTGTTTTACCATCTGCACTAATCATTATTCTAGTATTCTCTACCTGAAATTCCTTCGGTTTATTTAACCATTTTTCAAACATAGATACTCCCCCATTAAGAAAATATAACTAATCTACTAAGCTGATCTGGATAACTTTCCAACTTAAGATAATACACCCCCTAAAGTATTTCCCCATTACTTTCAATAACCTTTTTATACCAATAACCTGAGTCCTTTATAATACGTTCACCTGTTTCAAAATCAACGTGTACTAGACCAAACCTCTCATGGTAGCCGTTGGCCCACTCAAAATTATCCATAATTGACCAGATAAAATATCCCCCGATATCAACACCATCTTCACCGGCTTTTTTGAATTCATTTAGATACCTATTTACAAAATCTATCCTTTGAGGGTCATGTACCTTACCATCTAGAGATACCCAATCAATATTGGACATACCATTTTCAGTAATTATAATTGGTTTACCATATCTTTCATAATAAAATTTAGGTCCCCAATATAAGACTTCCTCTGTTACTGGCCAATCAAATGCAGTCCGTGGATAACCATCCTTTTTTTCAACAATATGAGGCTTACCGTCATTATCCAAACCAACTTTTGCTCCTTGATAAATATTTACTCCAAAGAAGTCAACAGGTTGTGATATTATTTCCATATCTCCATCTTTAATCTCAGGCATATACTCTTTATATCTTTCTAAACCATCTTCTGGATACTGTCCCTTTATAACCGGATCCATCCACCAGCTAACTGCCCAGAGTTCACTCTGTTCATTAACGGCAAAATTGCTTTTTCTTGCCAGCTCAATATTCTCCTGAGTTTCTTCATTTGGTATAATTGGAAATGCTGCTGGCGCCATACCAATCCGACAATCTTGAACTGAGTTCTCTCTAATCACTTTTACGGCTTTACCATGTGCCAGTAACACATTATGACTAATCTGTAAAAGATCTTCCATGCTCAACTTTACTCCAGGGGCATGTACCCCATCACGATGACCCATATTGATAAAGACCTGAGGTTCATTTATAGTAAACCAGTTTTTCACCCTATCAGATAATCTATTGACAATTATTTTAGTATATTCTGCAAACCAATCTGAACTGTCAGAATTTAACCAGCCACCTTTTTTATATAATTCATAGGGGAAATCCCAATGAAAAAGTGTTACATATGGTTCTATGTCATTTGCTAACAATTCATCTATTAACTTATCATAGAATTCCAAACCCTTTTCATTTATTTCACCTGTGCCATCTGGTAAAACCCGAGGCCATGATATTGATAAACGGTATGCCTGTAGACCTATATCTTTCATTATTTTTACATCTTCCTTATATCTATGATAATGGTCACAGGCAACTTCTCCAGTATCACCATTCTTTATTGCGTTTTTCTTTCTGCTAAACATATCCCATACAGAGAGTCCTTTACCATCTTCATATGCAGCACCTTCAATTTGATATGATGCTGCAGCTGCCCCCCATACAAAACTATCAAGAAAACTCATTATATCAACTCCCTCTTTATTTTAAGATTGTCTCACTCACTCGCTCATTCTCCTTATATTCTTTATAATAAAAAAATAGGATTATTCTTTATGTATTGTGTTATTATATATATGTCTACTAAGATAGGCTCTTTATTTATATATTTTCTAGTGGTTTAACATTCCCGAACTTAACTTCAATATGACCATTATTAGCTGCCCAAGTTACTGCATTACCGATAACTTTTAGAACATCTTCATTGTGATAACTAGGATTTGTCTCATGACCAGGACGGAAATAAAATATCTTTCCATTGCCTCTACTAAAAGTACAACCACTCCTGAAAACCTCGCCACCTTCAAACCAACTAAGGAAAATGATTTCATCAGGTTCAGGTATATCAAAAAACTCACCATACATTTCTTCTTCAGCCAATTCAATAAATTGCTTATTCAAACCCTTAACAATTGGATGATTCGGTTTTACAATCCAAAGCCGTTCCTTTTCATCAGCGCAACGCCATTTCAGGTCACAACTACTGCCCATTAGTTTTCTAAAAATCTTAGAAAAATGACCAGAGTGAAGAACTATCAGCCCCATACCTGAAAGAACCCTCTGATGAACCCTATCAACTACTTCATCTTCAACCTCATCATGGGCACAATGTCCCCACCATATCAATACATCTGTATTATCTAAAACCCCTTCTGTTAAACCATGTTCTGGTTCATCAAGAGTAGCTGTTTTTACATCCATTTTTAACTCTTTTAAATATTCAGCAATGACCGAGTGCATCCCCTCAGGATATAATTCTTTACACTCTTCCAATTCTTTCTCATGTCTAAATTCATTCCATACTGTGACTTTTATACTTTCAGCCATATCAAATACCCCCTCTGGATATCTAAATCGGATTATCATTTCTTAAACTTTAAATATTTTTTCAGTAATTTTCTTAGCAAAAAGAAGTATTATAAACCTTAATTTAAAGAGTAATAGCTTATAATACTTCTTAATTACTTTCTATTACTATAACAAACCTTTTATATTATTAATACTAATTTCAACACTTTCTAAAGCAGGCCTTTTACACTTATCCTGTTCTACAATTAACCACTCAGCATTAATTTCTTCAGCCTTATTAATTATAGCCTTTATATCCATAACTCCTTCTCCAACCTCAGCAAAATCCCCTGTATCTGCCTCCATATCTTTCAAATGTACATTGGGAACCCTCCCATTATATTTCTCGAGATAGGCAACAGGATCTAAACCAGCCTTTTTAACCCAATAAGTATCCAACTCAACTTTCAATAAATCAAATGAAACATTACTATAGATTAAGTCTAAACCATATTCACCATCAAAACTCTCAAACTCATGGGCATGGTTATGGTAACATAAAGTTAAACCCTTCTCACTTAATTTATTTGAAATCTCTTTTAATTCTTTAGCCATTTCTATAAAATCTTCTTTACCTGTATAATCAGCATATGGTACAACTATATATCGATTTCCAATAATTAAATTATACTCTATCACTTCTTCAAGCTTATTTCTCAAGAGTTCTAAAGCAGTATGACTCCCTGCCACTTTTAAATCTAATCTATTCAAGTGTCCTTTTAATTCCTCTGCTCCCAATTCTCCAAAACCGGCAAATTCTACACCCTGATATCCCAGTTCAGAAACTTTTTCTAACACACCTATGAAATCTCCTGCCATTTCTTCTCTTACTGTATATAATTGTAACGCTATCGGTAAACTCATTTATTATCTCACTCCCTTAGGATTTAATGTTACGAAAATCTTGTTATCATATAACTATAATCTTTGGTATTTTAAAATCTTTTATAAGAAATTACTAAAACTTTACTCTACTGTTTGATTTACCTGATTCATAAATAGCACAGACCATTTTCTGTGTCTTTAGAGCATCTTCACCTGTTATATCCGGATCAATTCCATTTGCTAAAGATTCATAATAATTTTCAATCTGTTTACTATGACTAACACCCCAATAACTCTTAACATTCCCATAATTAAATGATTCATTTGGGTTTGGTCCAGCTATATATTCCCGGCCGTCATTGAATTTAATAGAGGCATTATCTGCAACCATTTTCACAAGACCATTTTCACAATGTAATTCAATTTCAACAGGTGCATTGTAACTGTAATAATTAATAGTATGAAAAGCAGTTATTACTCCATTTTTGTATTTCACAATACCTTCAGCAGAATCTTCAACCTCTATTATTTCATGTGCCCTATTTCCAATATTTGCTTCAACATATTCAATATGATCATCAACAAACCAACGCATCAAATCAAGGGTATGAATGGCTTGGTCTATTACAACGCCTCCGCCCTCTTTTTCCCATGTACCTTTCCAATCACTTTGAGTATAATATTCGTCAGAACGATCCCAGGTAACTACAAGTTTACCAGAGTGAATTTTCCCAAGCACCCCAGATTCCAGTGTCTCTTTTATAAGGATTGCCCCTGGGTTATACCTATTTTGAAAAATTACTCCTAAAGTTACATCATTGTCTTTAGCTGCTTTAACCATCTTTTCTGCATTTTCCATCTTGATAGACATAGGCTTCTCAGTTAATACATCAATTCCCGCATTACAAGCATCTATAACTATTGGCGCATGCATATAGTGTGGTGTACATACATGTATAACATCAAGATCAGCCTGTTCAAGCATCTGCTTAAAATCTACAAAATAATCTACAGAAAATTCTTCACCTCTAGCCTTAGCACGTTCTTTCTTATTATCACATACTGCGACTAATTCAGCATTATCTATCTGATTAACAGAGACAGCGTGCATTGGGAATATAGTACCACACCCAACAATACCTACTCTATATTTTGCCATATTTATTTCCTCCTCGATTCCCCAAATAATTATATGGACCCTCACCCTATAAGTAAGAGCCCAATATTTATTTTTATGAAATGTATACTTATTTAGATACTTATTTAGCTGTACTCAAATCTAAATAAATGCTAGTGGTATTACGCCCACCACATTTCTCCTAAGTCTTCAAATACCATAACCTCTTTTAAGAATGATATAGCTTTTTCCAGTCCCTCAGTATTAGACATCAGGCTATCTTCATGTTCTATACTAAGTACATCATCATATCCTACCATTCGTAGATTACTAATAATATCTTTCCAGGTTTGATAGCTGTGGCCATAGCCAACACTACGGAATACCCAGGAACGGTTTATCTCATCACCATAGTGTTTAGTATCAAGTACTCCATTTACTGCTGTATTCATTTCATCAACTTTTGTATCTTTAGCATGGAAATGATAGATAGCATCTCCCAGTTCTCTAATGGCAGCAACAATATCTATACCCTGCCAGAAAAGATGGCTTGGATCAAAATTGGCTCCGATTGTGTCCCCAACCGCATCTCTTAATTTTAAAAGTGTTTCAGGATTATACACACAGAATCCTGGATGCATTTCTAGACATATTTTATCAACACCATGTTCATTAGCAAAGGCAACAGCTTTCTTCCAATAAGGAATCAAAACCTCATCCCACTGGTATTCAAGTACCTCTAGATAATCATCAGGCCAGGCACACGTTACCCAATTAGGCTGCTTAGCCTCAGCCGAGCCACCGGGACAACCAGAAAATGTATTTATTCTATTAAGACCAAGTTTTTCTGCCAAAAGTACAGTCTTTTCGAAATCTGCATGAAAGTTATCAGCTATTTCTTTCTGTGGATGAACAGGATTACCATGACAACTTAAAGCACTAATTTCCATACCATATTTCTTGATGGAATCTTTAAACTCCTGTAGTTTTTTATCATCATTTAATAAAACATCTGGGTCTGCATGATTTTTCCCAGGATACCCACCAGCACCTATTTCCACAGCATCTACCCCTGCATTACTTAAATACTCAAGTGTTTCATCTAAACTCTTATCTGCAAATAAAACAGTTAAAACACCTAATTTCATCGACAATTCCCCCTTATAAATTCTCATTAAAAGACATTATTCACTCCTAAGAGTATTAACAGTTTGTTTTACTTCTCGAAGAGTACTTATATAGTACAGTTTCATCTTTAATCTCTAAACTTCAATTTAATTATATACTTTGTTTATCATTAAAATATACTGGTTTACCAGTTTTAGCAGATTCATAAATAGCCTCTAGAATTTCTGTAACTACCAAAGCCTGTTCAGGTTCTACAACTAAAGGCTGATTATCAAGAACTGCAGCATAGAAAGTCCTAGCTTCTAAATCAGCCGGTGACAATGCCCCACCTTCATAAAAATCAACTCCACCTTTATCAAGTTGAGGTTTTTCTATATAATGTTTGCCATATTTCTGTCCATTAATCCTTAATCCATCTTTCATATCAGCACCTGCTAATGTTCCAGATAAACTAGTCTTAGCCTCACCAACATCAAGTGTATTTAATGCCCAGCTAGACTCAAGTATAACAGTAGCACCATTCTCCATTACTACAAAACCGAAAGCAGAATCCTCAACAGTAAACTCATCTGTATCCCATGGACCAAAAGAATTCGCAGTTGATTTATCTTGGTTGTCTGCTAGTTCTCTGTAAGATGTACCTACAACATATTTTGGCTTATAATTATCCATTAACCAGAGAGTCAGGTCTAAAGCATGTGTGCCTATATCAATTAATGGTCCACCACCCTGAGCCTCTTCATCTAAAAATACACCCCAAGTAGGTACTGCTGCCCTTCTAATTGCATGTGCCTTAGCAAAATATACATTACCTAGCTCACCCTCCTGACAGGCGTTATGTAAATATTGTGAATCAGGACGATATCGATTTTGATATCCAATAGTTAAGATATTACCAGTACGCTCAGCTGCTTCCACCATTTTCCTGGCTTCTTCAAACGTTTTTGCCATAGGCTTTTCACACATAACATGCATACCAGCTTCCAATGCTGCAATTGTAATAGGGGCATGTGCATCATTAGGTGTTAATACATGAACTGCTTCGATACTCTTGTCTTTAAGCAGTTCCTTGTAATCAGTGTACACCTTGGCATTATCTGTACCATATTCTGCAGCTGCTTTTTCAGCTCTTTCTTCAGTAATGTCACAGAAAGCCACCATTTCTACTTCTTCCATTTTTGCAACAGCAGGCATATGCTTACCATTTGCTATTCCACCACAACCTATAATTCCTACTTTAATCTTTTTACTCATTTCTTATTCCTCCTCTTTGAATTTTAATTTATATAAGTACTAGATCTATTTAGGGGATAAATTAAATCTATAATTAAAATTCCCTAAATAAAATTTTATATTAATATTGGGTAATTAGACAAAATTTTGTTAAGCATTTATAGCATTCCATCAAAAAATTATATCCAATAACAAAGTTTATTTGATAGTTGACTCTCGAATAATTAACTCATGCTCAAGATATACTTCCCTTGATGAAACTTTCTCGTTATTTATTAGATTCAATAACATTTCCATCGAAATCTTACCTAGATCATATCTCGGCTGAGATATAGTTGTCACCTGTGGGTCATACATAGAGGCAATACTAGTATTGTCAAAACCAACTACTGCTATGTCTTCAGGAATCTTAAGTCCTGCTTCTTTAATAGCCCTGATAGCACCAATAGCTGTTATATCAGAAATAGCAAAAATAGCAGTCGGGGTATTCTTCATCTGCAAAAGTTCTTTCGTAGCACGAAGACCACCGGTAAATCCATAACTACCATATTTAATTAGGTCTTGGTCATAATTTATTCCTGCATCTCCTAAGGCCTTTTTATATCCTTTCTCTCGCTGCATAGCAGATAATAATCGATTATACCCACTAATCATACCAATTCTTGTATGTCCTAGTTTAATTAAGTGATTAATAGCAGTATATCCTGCCTCCACATTATCAATTGAAATATGCGGAACATCAGTACCCTCTATATACTCACAGCACTGCACAACTGGAAAATCATTTCCAATTTGAGATAACTCCTGGCTATTTATTTCTGGTTCCATTAAAATTACTCCATCTACTAACCTATTTACTAACAAATCAAGATAAGAGCGCTCCCGCTCAGACTCTGAATCAGTATTGCAAATCATTATATTATAACCATGCTTATGACCCAAATCTTCTATACCTTCAACAACTTTAGAATAGAAAGGATTGGAGATATTCTGTAAGATAACCAGTATAATCTTAGTTTCAGCTCTTCGTAAATTCCTACCAAGGTAATTAGGTTGATAATTTAATTGCTCAATCGCTTTCTCAACTTTAACCCTGGTAGCAGGACTTACGGATACCTGCTTATTCAATACCCTGGAAACAGTAGCAATTGATACACCTGCTTCTTCTGCCACATCCCTAATTGTTGTCATAAGCATCCTCCTTTGTAACGGTTTACATTTAATTGGAAAAATAAACTATTACTTGTATTTATACATTATGTAACGGTTTACAATGTAACGGTTTACACTTTCTTATAATACTACAAACTCCCAGTAGTGTCAAACTATATAATTGACAATAAACACTCTTAATCTGTTATTATATAATAATAAAATCGATTAAACCTTATATACTTTACTATACGGAAAAATTTATAAAAAGTGAAGAGGAAGCAATTATAGGGCTATATATCAGACAAACACCACTCTACACTATTATTAATTAGTTTTCTCATCATATCATTTTCCAAGACTTCCAATGTATGTCCAGGAGTTAAACATGATACTTTTCCCTCTTTATAGCTATGGGCCCATCCGGCGATTGAACAACCAAACTCTTTGCTATTAGCTTCTAAAAACAACTTTGTATCTTCTTCATCTACATCAACGAAATATTGTTCATCAACAATGTTAAACACTTCTATTCCTTGAGTTAATTCATTCTCCGTATTTATTGGATAAATTTTAATTTCAGGATGTTCAGGTGGGTGTTCTATAAAATGACCTTTAACAATTTTTCTATATATACCATCAGTAGGATAACCAGCCAGACCAGAATGTAATACCAGCAAACCCCCACCATTTGAAACAAATCTATCTATTATATCCTGATGATGCTCTGTCATCCATATTTGATCATTTTCTTCTGGATTTAACTGGGCTGCTGCTGCTAATATCAAAAGATCATATTTGTCCAATTCATCCCAAAGAATATTCTGGTAACTTTCTTTTATTTCCAAAGAATAAAGTTGATTAAGGTTATTGTTAAGCCCTTCTGTTAAGTAGTCTGCAGGGTGGTAAAAATCACCCACTAAAGCTAATATCTTCTTCATTATTAACACCATCTCCTTGTGTTGTTTTATCTTTTACCTCTTGGCTATAAAATATAAAGCATAAAGGAGTACCCAAAAAAGTACCCCTTTCTAAACCCTATATTAATAAAAATTTAAGAATTACTAATTAATCTACTTATACTTAACCTCTACTGCGCCTTTTACTTTACATACATCATCACAGATTCCGCATTTAATACAAGTTTCTGGATCTATTTCGTGTTTTTGCTTCAACTCACCTGAAATAGCATCTACTGGACACTCTTTAGCACAGCGGGTACAACCAACACAGCTATCTGTAATCTCTATCTTCTCTATACGTTTTCCTTCATTTTCAATAGCGTTCGTAGGACATTTTTCTTCACAGATACCACAATTAACACACTTATCGTAATCTATTACAGCCAAGTTATTCTCCATGGTAATCGCATCAACTGGACAGGCTTTAGCACAAATACCACAGCCTATACATCCTACTTCACATATTTTACGTACTACTTTACCGGCATCATGAGAAGAACACCTAATGTGGTTTTTATTACTTACCGGAGCAAGCAATATTATGCTACGTGGACAAGCTGTAACACATTTACCACAGGCAGTACATTTATCAGCATCGATTTCTGGAATCCCATTTTCACTCATCACAATTGCATCAAAAGGACAGACAAAAGCACAATCACCTAGCCCCAGACAACCATGTTGACAGGATTTCGTCCCACCAGGAACCATATTTGCTGCTTTACATGTTTCTACTCCACTATACTCTGCAAGGCGTTGGGTTTCTTTCCAACCACCCTTACATAATACCTGAGCAATTTCTCTTTCAGTAGAAGTTGATTCTGATCCCATGATCTCTGATATATGTTGTAGGGTTGCTTCTCCACCAACAGGACAGCCTCCAACAGGCGCCTCCCCATTGGCAACGGCTTCAGCAAAAGCAGCACATCCAGCATAACCACAAGCCCCACAATTAGCACCAGGAAGTCCTTCTTCTATTCTATCTATTCGTTCATCTCGCTCTACTTGAAAGGAATTTGCTGCAAACCCCAATCCAGCCGCAAGCAGTGCAGCCAATCCCCCCATACTTAGTAAAGAATATATATAAACAGAACTCATTATCTCACCTCCGAAATTATCATATAATTTTTAATTCAGATAGATATTTTTTTGTCCTTAGACATTTATTTCAATAATATTCATTACAAAAAAATATAATATCATCTTAAAAAATATATTTCCATTTAACAAAAAACATAGATCAATTTAATCTATTTCGTTATATTGAAATCATGCCAGAGAAACCCATAAAAGCTAGAGCCATAATTCCGGCTATAATTAATGTTATGGGCACACCCCTTAGTGCTCCTGGAACATCAGCAAATTCTAATGGTTCTCTTAAGCCGGCCATTAGTACAATTGCAAGAGTAAATCCAACTCCAGCAGCAAATCCAAAGACTACACTTTCTATAAAGTTATAGCCGTTTAAAGGTATCAATAAAGCCAGACCCAAAATAGCACAATTAGTTGTTATTAAAGGCAAGAATATTCCTAGTGCCTTATATAAAGCAGGACTACTCTTTTTAATGAACATCTCTACAAACTGTACCAAAGAAGCTATCACAATAATAAAAGATACATACTGTAGAAACGGCAAATTAAACATTTCTAAAATATATGTGTTAATCAGCCAGGTTGCCATACCAGTTAACGTCATTACAAAAGTAGTAGCTAACCCCATACTAAAAGCTGTCTCTACGTGCTTGGAAACGCCCAAAAAAGGACAAATACCAAGGAATCTAACCAATATAAAGTTATTTACCAGAACAGTACTTACAAATAATAATATAATACGGGTGAACTGTTCCATCTTAACTCACCCCTTTTCTTGAAATATAATTCATAATACCTATTAAGATACCTAGTGATATAAAAGCACCAGCAGGTAAAATCATAATTATCATTGGGGGATACCATGAACCTAGTATCTGCCAACCGAAAATTGAACCCATTCCCAATAGTTCACGAACCGTACTTAACAGTACTAGTGCCCAGGTGAAACCAATACCCATACCAAGGGCATCTGCTATTGAACGATGAACAGGATTTCTGGAAGCAAAAGCCTCCTGCC
>JADQBV010000422.1 GCA_016278415.1 Halanaerobiales bacterium | reverse complement strand
TTTATCAATAGTGACCCCTTGACAAATTTTAAAAAAGTTTATGCAAAGCTAGTGCATATTATTATTATATTCTACAATTATAGCGATTTTCCTCTTTGTTTCTCATATAAATAGAATAGCTCATTACTAAAAATTCTTGCTAAATAAAAAAACCGAGGTAATATAACCCCGACATTAGTAAATAGATATATATTTATTGAAAAGAGTGTTCCTATGTAAAAAAGGCTATGATAGGGGCATTAACACCTGGAAAGAAGTGCAGTTTTTACTAGTATCTTTTTTAATCTGTATCTCTCCTTGATACGTATCAACCAACTCTTTACATATTGCCAAACCTAGACCATGACCCTCCTCCTCCTTACTACTATATCCTTTATCAAAAATATGATTCTTAATTTCTTCTGTAATAACTACACCATGTGTTATAACTTCAAAATCATTAGTTAAATGATTACTATTAATAATTAATTCTATATGTTTAGTATCTTCTGCCCTTTCACTAGCTTCAATAGCATTATCAAGTAAATTACCTATAATTCTATTTAAGTCCCAATCCTTTATATTCATTTCTTTGACTCTATTTTTAACCTTCACCTCTACAATAACACCTGATTTTTTTCCCAGAGCAATTTTACTTCTAATCAATGCATTTAAAGAATGATTACCTGACTTTACTATAGCATCAACATTTTGAATTTCTCCTACCATACCCTTCAAATATTCCTTAGCCCTATCCACCTTATTTACCTGTAACAAGATGTATATCATACTCAAATGGTGATTCCTATCATGCATCTCAGCCCTCTTCTCCCAATCCAGTCTAAGTGAATTTTTTTCCTTAATCCTTTTTATAATGTCATTTCTTTCCATACGTAAGGTTATAACCAAATATCGTAGTAGATATAAAAGAATTAAATTTAAGAATATAATAAAAGAATTTACAAATATAGGGGATGTAAAGAAGTTACTTATATGAAAATATATAAATATATTTTTACCTAATATATTATAATTAATAAACAATCCCTGAATCAATAAAAATATAATTACAAGATAAATAGTAGAAGTCACTCTTTTTTCTCTACTTAGGTCTACTTCATCTTCAGCTAGGTATTTTAAATCTTCGAAACCCAAAATATCAATAACGTCTATTAAATTAATATTAAAATACCTAATAACATATACTATTAAAGATATGAACACTAGAAAAATAGCAAAGAAAAGCACCCTTATACTAGGGTTATTTACAATTTCTTTATATGAAATGCGAAATATTTTTACCAAAGCAAATACAGTTGCTCCTTCCATTAATCTATATATAATATATGAAAGTCCAGACACTATTATTGTAATAACTACGGATACTTTGTAAATATATCTAATATAAACTGTATATATTACAATTGCAAAAAAGACTATGACTAATGGTATAACTGGTAAAACACGAATTAGCGAAGTAAATATCGTTAAAATTATAATTAAAACAAAAAACCTCTTATTAAAAATTTCCAAGGAAAGCAAAGAGTATACTAATAAAGCAATTAATAGACATTCCAAAAAAGTCATCAATATTAATAGCAAAGATAAAGGTTCCATTTTAGTTCCCCCAATTACAAGTCAAATATTTACTTATACTTATGATTGCAACACAAAAAGCATACAGTTTTTACCAAATAGCAAATTTTGAATGTATTGTTTTTGAATAAAAACTCTTAATATAACTCCCCATAAAACTGCCATAAACCTTTATATATCAACGTTTATGTGATATAATTAAAGTATAAAACAACAAACTTTGAGGTGGTTTTTATGTGGTCAAAAAATAGTTTTCAACAAATGTCTTTAAATGATACAGTATATAACATGCCTAAATATCTTAAAAAAACATTGTATGAAAGTTGGGCTCAACCTTTTCAGGAGCTTATCTTCCCAGCTATCAATGAAGATCGGTTCTCCGTTTTGTATAGTGATAAACCATCAAGACCAAATTCTCCTGTTAATGTAATCATAGGCGCTCTAATTTTAAAAGAGATTTTTCAACTATCAGACGAAGAACTAATAGGCTCTATCTATTTTGATACTAGATTCCAATATGCTTTAAGGTTGACCAGTGAAGATAGACCACCAGTTTCAATAAATTCATTTACTAATTTCAGAGTACGTAATTATGACTATTATGAGCAAACCGGCATTGACTTAATACAAGAAGAAATAGAAGAGCTTTCTAAACTTATTGCTGATACTCTAGAAATAAAAGGCGATAAAGTTAGAGTTGACTCATTTATGATAGCTTCTTCCTGTAGAAACTTATCAAGAATAGAACTTGTATATACCGTCAATGCACATTTTGTTAAGAAATTAAACGAAATAGATAAAGTCCTAATTCCTGAAGAATGCTTAGTATATCTTGAAAAAGGTCATAAAAATGAAACCATCTACAAAACCAGAGATAAAAACTCAGAATCAAAATTAGAATTTTTGCTAAAACAGTCAAAATTACTATATGATGCTGCTTTAGAATCTGGTTCACATATTACTGACACTGCAGAGTTCAAAACACTTAAACGGATGCTTGGAGAACAGACTAAAAATGATGACGACGACTTTGATAATCTTACTCCAAACGAAATAGAACCAAAAGAAGGCAGTGAAATATCTCCAGATAGTCTTCAAAACCCAAGTGATTCTGATGCAACCTATCGGTATAAATATGGTGACAACATTGGTTACACTGCAAATTTAGTTGAACAGTTTGATGATGAAAATGGTATTATCAAAACTTATGACCTTAAACCAAATATTTATAGTGACCAACAATTTAGTAATGATACGATTGAAAAGCTAAGTGTTGAGCAAAATCAAAATGAAATTCTACAGATGTTAATAGATGGAACATATTTTTCAATAGACCTGGCTAAAAAAGCTCTTTCAAAGGGAATAGAATTAATCCCTGGCGAACTCACTGGTAGAAAACCTGATAACTCTAAATTAAGCTATGGTTCTACATTTATTGTTGATAAAGACGAAAATCTAGTCTCTAGTTGTTTTAAAGATAATGAACCTGTTAGTACTAATTACGATGAAGAAAAAGAGATATATACTGCTAAATTTTCTACAGACATCTGTGCTGAATGCGATTGCATGAAGCTATGTCGAATTCAGAAACAAAAGAAATTTAACACTGTAAGATTCAGCAGAAAACGTTATATGTCAGATAGTATCCGAAAAAAGATGGATACTAAAGAATATATCAAGCTTGCCAACCAACGGGCTGGTGTTGAGGGCCTTCCCTCTGTCTTTAGACGACGTTACAATGTTGATCGAATGCCAATCAGAGGATTGATACGATCAAAGATCTGGTTTGGATTCAAGGTGGCAGCCAATAACATTAAGAAGCTGTTTAAGAGACATAAAACGGTCCCTGCCTAACTGAAATCTGATATTATATTCTCTTTTGATTCATACTGTAGTGACTTTTAAGTGTATAAATAATTGTGTTTTTGTTTTACAATCATACTTATATAATTCTTCAATAAATCATTTTCCCCTTTTTATATATAAAAAATCCCAGATATATTATATCAGGGATTTTTTCTTTCTTTACATTACTAAGTAAATTCTACTATTTTTTTAGTTCTTTAGGTAATGAGGGCTGATAGAACCATCCTGAACAGTTACTAGATAACCCACTTTTCCCAAGATTTATAAATAGACTTATAAGTGTTTTTAGCATATTTACACCTCCTTTGTAAAATATTGATTTATTTGCAGGACTTTCTTATAAGCTTATAGAAATATATGTAAAAATGAAAGAGGGTTGTTATCTATGATAGAAAAACTTGCAAATCTAACAACTAATTTTATAACTAAGGTTTCTGACCTAAGTACTAAAGATAAAGCTTATTTAAATTACGGACTACAACTAATACTAGGTGTTATTGTTGAAGCTGTTATAATGCTGTCTATTGCTTATATGCTAAACATTTTCTGGCCTGTTTTTATAGCTGCATTAAGTTTTTTAGTAATAAGACCATATGCTGGAGGGATTCACCTACCTAGTTATTTATCTTGTATGATTGTTACAATATTTGTGTTTCTGCTTATAGGATTAATAACACAAGTTGTACAATTTAATACAATATTACTATTACTAGTTATTCTACTAGTTTCAATATTCGGACTTTTTATGATTAACAAATATGCTCCGGCTGACACTGACATTATTCCGATAACTGATCCAAAACAAAGAAGCCTTTTAAAACAACAAGCACAAAATATATTGCTTATTTGGACAGCCATCGCGGTAATAGCAACTTTTGTTCAAAAAATACCTTCAGATTTAATATTAGCCAGCAGCCTAGGAATCTTTGCTCAACTAATATCAACTCATCCTATAATGTTTTATCTTGTCAAAAACTTCTTGCCAGAACACAGGTAATATGACTTATCTTATAAATATTATAATATATCAATCATATTTTTGTCAACAATTAGCAAATCTTAATAATAGTGATATTTATAGTAAAAATGATATTTTATCCCTTTATATTACAATAAAACTATTAATATGACAAAAACCCCGTCGGTTTTTTAACCGAGGGGTTAATTTTTTTTATTAAATTGAAACTTTAGTCTTAGCTATTGTATAGAATACTAGTTTATATATCAGTTTCTATATATGATATAAATCTACTTAGTCATCTATATGATTAAGAATGATAGATATTGTCTAGTTTTAGATTACCATTATACTAACTTGCCGGTTTCAATTCATCTTTTAAATAAGTATCTTTTATATATTGGATTGCAGCATCTAATTGATTATCATTTTCTCCTTCATAATCAGGGTTATATTCAACTTCTACATCAGGCTTAATACCCTTTTCATGGATGAAAGTATCTGATGGTGTATAATATCTTCCAGTAGTTAACTTCAACGCTGAACCATCTTTTAATGGGAATAACGACTGAACAGTCCCCTTACCAAAAGTTTTTTTACCAAATAGAACACCTCTATGATGATCTTTAACCGCACCTGCTACTATTTCAGAGGCACTGGCACTACCCTGATTAATTAGGACTAATAATGGTAAATCAGTAGCTTTAATATCCGGCCTAGTGTCATATATATCATCACTACCAACCCTATATTTGACAGACACTACTGTACCTTTTTCTATGAAATTACTAGAAACATTAATTGCTTCATTAAGCAATCCCCCTGGATTTGTCCTTAAATCAAGGATTAATGCCTGAGCTCCTTCAGCTTCTAGTTCGTTGATAGCGGTACTGACTTTACTACCTACTTCTTGTACAAACTGAGCTATATTGATATAACCAATTTTGTCTCTTTTCATCTCCCATTCCACATATGGGATTTCTATATCTTCTCTAATTATCTCAAACTTAATAGGTTCTTCTTTATTTTCACGTTTAATAGTAATATTAATCTGGGTACCTGGCTCACCCCGCATTATATCAACAGCATCATTCTGACTCATATCTTCAGTTGCTTCTCCCTCAATTGCAATTATTTTATCACCAGATTGCAAACCAACTCTTTCTCCAGGTGTACCTTTTATGGGAGAAACTATCGTAAGGTCTGGGGTTATAACTATTCCTATACCACCAAAATGTCCTTCATATTCTACTTGCATATCTTCATATTCTTCTTTTGTCATATAATCTGAATATGGATCAAGGGTCTTAACCATACCCTTCATAGCACCACGAATAAGTTCATCAACTCTGCTTTCTTCAACATGATAATTCAATATATACCCGAAAACTTCATTAAAAGTATTGAACATTAATTCCGGATCTGCTGGAGTATCAGTTTCTTCAGCAAAAGCTGATAAATTGAAACTTATAATCATTATTAATATAATCAATGTAGAAATTGCAAATTTTTTCATAATAAAAACCACCTATCCTATTCTTTTTACCTCTATTAATTATTCTATAAAATAGGTGGCATTTCCTGCAAATATCCTCAATGTTTTTTTTAGTTAGTAATTCCAATTGCTATTTTTTCATATCCCAGAACAAAAAATAACTGGATAAGACTACAATTATTTCCGTTATTAAAAACAAAAATACAAAGAGAGATATATTAAAACCGTTATAATCCAATATTTTTAAACCAGGATTATATCCTGATAGATAGTCAAAGAATCGTGTATATGGTACTTTTATAATGCTAAGTATTAATACTATAGAAAAAAAATTAAGTAAAAATGCCGAATAGATAATAGGAGTTCTTACTAGCTTACTTTTTCCTTTTAATTTGGATATTAATCTTATCTCAGCAGAGTTTAGCTTTAGATACTTTTTAATAAAAATTTTATTAGTATGAATGGTTAATAAAAGAAATATTAAACTTGTTACAAATAGAATTAAGATAATATCATCTACTTGATATATTTTCGGCAACAGTGTAACACTAAATGAAAGGGGAACAGTATTCATTGTTGATAGTTCTTTCATGTAATTTAAATTTACATATATACTAAAAAAAGTAATAATAAAAAAATGATTAATTAATAAGAAAGTAAAATACACTAAACTCTGCTTAGGAAGTAAGTATATATTTCTAAGCCCTTCTTTAATATTAAAACCTATAGCACTATGCATAATACCCCTTCTTCTTTTCAGAGAAAGTACTATTAATTTTCAGAAGCCTTACTTCTTTTCCTAAGATTAAATCATTATTATTGCTTAGTAAAACCACAGTCATAGAAAACTTATTTAATCTCTTAAGCAAACGAATAATTCCTTGAGAATTAACCTGATCTAAATTTGCTAGAGGATTTTCTAATATTATTATTGGTGGATAGTCGAGTATGGCCTGAGCAATATTAGCCCTAACTACTTGGTGTGGTAATAATTCCTTGGTTTTCTGATTATGATACCTTTTTAAGTCGACTATATCAAGTATTCGCCTAATACGAGTGTCGCAACAGGACATATCAAGCTCTTTAATCCTCATTATATACTTTAAATTTTCTTTGATTGTTCTTTCAGGGAGTAATATGTCTTCATTGAATACAAAACCAATTAAACCGTTTGTTGGATTATTACAATAACTACCCCTATCCAAATATCTTAAAGTTCCTGTTTCCACCTGCTCTGTACCATTAAGTAAGTTGAATACGCATTCTGTCTTAGTACTATCATTGTCATAAATACAGACCATTTCACCTGAACTAATATATAAAGAAAACTTTTTAATATTCTTTTTGGTGACTTTATTAAAGATTATCATTCTCTTTCCCCCTCATTATTAGTATATATAAAAAGGGTAGAAACTATAAAAAAAAAGACAGGTAAATAAAACTACCTGTGGCTGATTATTCCTATTTATTAACTTGTTTTTTATGTATATTTTTACTTACTATAGAAATATTTAAATATTTCTTATTTATTAACTTGATTTTTTCCTATCTCTTTAAACCCCTCACCAAGGACCTCATGAACATTAGATATTATCATAAAGGCATCCTGATCATGGCTATAAACCATCCTTTTAAGCTTACTTAACTCAGATCGGTTAATAATACAGTAAAGAACATTCTTTTCTTGTCCTGTAAAACCACCCTCACCTTTTAAAACAGTAACCCCTCGATCCAATTCTTCCATTATATTGATTTTTATGTCTTTGGATCTTGCTGAAATAATAAAAGCCGCTTTTTTATAATTAATACCCTCCTGAACAAGGTCTACTGTTTTACTGTTAATAAATATAGTAATAGCTGCATATAATGCCACTTCTGCACTAAAAAAGAAACCAGCTAATAGCACAACAACACCATCTGCTAATAATAATCCCTGTCCCATACTCATATTAGTAAAATGGTTTATCAGGCGTGCTATCATATCTGTACCACCAGTTGTTCCCTTTGATAGAAAAACAATACCAAGCCCAAAACCACCCAATACTCCACCATATATACTGGCAAGTAGCAGATCTTTAGTCATGACAGGAACAATAGACTGAAATAGATCAATAAAAACAGAATATAATATCATACCATAAATAGTCCTCGGTCCAAAAGAGCGACCTAAAAATTTTATACCAGCTATAAACAAAGGAATATTCATCAATAGAGTCATAGTACCTACTGGAAGTCCAGTCCAATAATAAATAATTGTTGCTAAACCACTTAAACCACCAGCAGCTATTTTATTAGGAATAAGGAATAATGATAATGACAGAGCCAGCATAGCTGAACCAATTGTAATTCCAATATAATCTATAAGTATTCTTTTACTATTTTTCATTTAAAAACTCCCAACCTTCAAATATCTGTTATTTCTTTATATAATCTAATAAGACTAAAAATACAAATTTCGGCAAGGCCATCATTCTACCCAATCTGCTGGGCTCCTGAATTAATCTATAAAACCATTCCAGATTTAAACGCTGCATCCAGATAGGTGCCCTTTTAACTTCTCCTGCTAAAACATCAAAAGACCCACCTACAGTCATAGCTATTTTAACCTCTAATTTAGATAAAGTATTCTTGACAAATTTCTCTTGTAATGGAACTCCCATACCTACAAAAAGTATATCCGGTTTTAACTGATTAATATTATTTATAACTTCCTCTTGCATTTCTTTATCTATGTAACCATGATGAGTGCCGCAAATTTTTAACTTAGGGTATTTTCCTAATATTATTTTGCTTGTGCGGTCCACAATTCCAGGCTTACTGCCTAATAAATAAATAGAATAATTTTTCTCACTGGCTAATTTCAATATATGTTGCATTAAATCAAAACCAGCAACTCTCTCAGACAGCTTATTTCCATATATTTTTGATGCTAAAACAACTCCTGCACCATCTGGAACATTGAGATTTGAATTATTTAATATACCAGCTAATTCTTCATCTTCTTGTGCCATAACTATCATTTCAGAATTCGGGGTAACAATATAGTTTTTACTCTGATTTCTAATAAGCTGATCAATTTCATTAATAGCTTGTCCCATATCAACTTTGTTAATCTTAATACCAAGAATCCTTATATATTCAGACATAATCTCACCACATTCCTATACTATTTCATCTAGCCTATACTGTTAATTTTAACCTTCTATGTAAATATACAGCTACCTTATATGCATGTATGCAGCTGTATGTCCCCGTGTTTGTTCCTCTTGCTTCAGCACAACCTTCTGAAACTAATACTCATTATAGACTCATGACCAGTTGATGCTAATACTCTACTACATCACTAATACTTTTGATTGCTATTTGACCTAGCAAATTACCCTGTTGTTCTAATATTCCATTAAACTTATCTTTATTTGACCAAACAGATTGACAAATTCTATATAATTGCTGACTATCTAAATCATTTATATCAACACTAGAATTAATCCCGATCATATTTAAAAATCCTGCAATTTTAGGGTCATACTCAGTAGCTACAAATGGTACATTAGTTAAAACAGAAAAAATCAATGAGTGTAAGCGCACTCCTAATAAAAAATCCAACTCTTTGTATTGACTTAATACTTGTAAAGGTGTTTCTATTTCACTCAGTGTAATATTTCCTATGTAGTCATCTTCTTTCCATTTAGATATCACTTTATCTCTTAATCTTTTACTAATATCCTGATCTTGATTAGTATGAAAAGGTATGATCACAACATTTGCACCTATTTTTACTGCAAATTCGCTCAATGATTTGGCGAATTTATTAATGTATTTATTATCTCTCCATGGTCTAACAGAAACCCCTATTAAAGGTCTTTGACCTTTTGCGATTATAAGTTCTTTATTACTGTAATTATAATCTTTTGTTAGCTTTCTTAAAATAAAAACAGGATCAACAGTCAAATTAATCTGCTCAGGACTTATACCCCAATTAATTAACAATTCTCTTGACTTCTTGTCCCTTACAGAAATATAATTGGTTCTTTTCAATATCAATTTGATTAACCACTTATAAAATTTTCCTTTCACAGGACCTATACCTTGAGCATAAAAAATAGTCTTCTTGCCAATTAATTGAGCAAGCAAAATCTGACCTAGATAATAGGGAACACTCTTCCAACCAGTAACATCCTGTAATAAACTTCCCCCACCACTTACGAAATAATCACATTCTTTAATGGACTTTAATATAGAAAAAATACTATTCCTGTTAACTGATCTTATATTGTATCTATCTGCAGTTGACTCTGGACTTGCTGATAGTGCAGTAATCTCAATCTTTTTATCCATACTTTTTAGCCCTGCTACTAATGACATTAAGATTGCTTCATCACCAATGTTGTCATAACCATAGTAACCTGAGAGTAAATATTTAGACATAATATTTCCCACGCTTATTATTCCAGATTGATAATACAAAACGTACTATCAGAAATAAAAGAATTCCTATTATAAGTCCTAACCAAATACCATGAATAGACCTTATCAATGATACAATAAAAGGTGTATGAATATGTGAGAATGTATTTAAAATATTTATCTGACCAATAGATGCTAATATTAACAATGGGAAATAAACTAGTTTATGACTCAATTGTTCTTCTAAGCCAAGGGCTAATATAAAGAAAGGGTGGCCTATTAAAAACTCCTTAAATCGGGGCCTTATATATAAAATATTTTCTAAAAAATTTCTAAACACAATCTCAAAGGTAGGTACTGGTATAATGGGATTGTTACCTGTTCTTCCAATATAAACTATAGCACCCAGAGCAATAAGAAATAACATTACTAAATGTTTAACCTTTATTTTAATCTCAAGGAAGGAAAGAATACTATTAATAATGCTGTTGTCTTTTACAAAAAAATACTTTCGAAAATAGTATATTGAAATAAAAACAATTGGGAATATAAAGGATATTTTCACACCAACAAACTGATCAACCTTTAACATAAAGCTAATATGTGACAATGCTGCACTTAAGAATATGGCTCCCATTAAGGATATAAGGGAAGCTTTCATAAATCGGATTATCCAACGTTTCTTTTTGTCAGCTAGCAATTGAGTAATAATTGCTAAAGAAGGAAAAATAATTGCACTAGCCAATGCTAATAACTTTCGTAAAAACAACTCTCTACCCAGAAATAACAAGCCAAATTGTCCTATTATGGCAATAACAAGTAAAACCCAGAAATATTTTTTAAAGTCTATACCGATAGTCTCCTCCAAAAGTATAATTCCGGCAGCACTAATACCTAAACCAGTAAGTAATAGTAAGAATATTGGACTCCTGTATTTCATAAAAGTCTTAAGAGAACCCGTATTATAACCTGAGTCCACTAAGCTTTTAGACAAGTTATTTATAAAAGAAACTGTTCTCACTTCGGCATCTATCTCATCTTTATCCCGGGAAAAAGGTTTTAAATATAGAAAACGTACATTTCTCTCCCGAACCGCTCTTAAATACCGGTCTATTATTTGCTCAGCATTATAATTTTCTCTCTCATCCATCTCCTGTTGTTGTATACTATGTACCCTTAACATATTAAAATCTAATAAATGGGCTAATGGTTCTGCCCCTTTCTGCTTAGCAATAAAAGGCTCGATCATACCAAATATAATATAGTTTTTTAACATAATATCTGCAGTTCTTTTCAAATCAATTTTGTTTTCATCACTATATCCAGTTACTTCACTACCTGCAAATATGATTGCATATGGCGAAAGCTGATTCATTGTCTTCCAGTTATCGGTATTACCTAATTCATTATTAAAAAATCTAGGTATAAGCTTTAAGTCATTCGCTTTAATATGCTCAATAACCTTTTGGTCAAAACCTAAACTTAAATTAAGGTATTTATTATTCCACTCTTTAAAAAAAACTATAGCCTGTCCATCATTAATTTGATATTCTATGTCAAACTCTTCTGACCATAAGGGCAGATGCTCTTGTAATCTTTCTATATATTCAACATCATCAACAATTAAAAAAGACGAATCCTTATTAAATGGGTATGAAGCCAAAATAGGATTTATTGTTCCTGTTATCGTACTATATCTTTTTAATTCATTAGCAGTTATAAGCCTTGCTTTACCTTGATTTATTATAGTTTTAATATTATCAGGATAGATTGCCATAGCTGTTAATCCATTTTCTTTTAACTCTTTTAGATATTCTACTTCATTTACGTCGAGTAATTGGAGAGAACTATAATCCATAATTAATTCAACACCATCAGCAGAAAATTCAGCTTTATAGCGACCCCAAACTGCGAATAATGAAGCAAAAATAGCTACCAACAACACAACTAACAAAATTTTCTTCTTCAAAGTTATTCCCCGCCTTTCTCCAATACTCCACCTGTAATAATAATATGCCCAGACATTAATTGTATTTCAGATATGTCAAGTGGGATACCCAACTCTTCTAGATTAAATGAAAAATCAATTTTCTCAATATAACTCTTTAATAAACTAACAGGAATTTTAATGTCTTCCAGCTGGAAATCATCAGGCACAAAATAAATATCTTCCCGATCATTAATAACAAAATTACCACTAAACATTAAATTGAAACTTGCATCAAAAATACTAATAGAACCTTCTAACAATACCTGCTCTGCTGTAATTTTAAGTTGGAAATCTTGTAACTCAGGGTACGTATCACTAATATAATCATCAATAGCATTCTCTGATATAACTGCTTCCAGGTATGTGTTGATGCCATAAAAACTCCCCTTCTGAAGTATTATATCGCGATAACTTACATCAAAAGAGTCTATATACAAATTATTAAACTGTACACCTTCAGATTTAATAAAAACATGATCAACTCTACCTGTAAGTATTTTTATAGCAGGGAAAGAAGCAATATTTATATCTAATTTATCAATTGAATCTGTTTCCTGCTCTAAGACATCACGAAGTTTATCTGCAGCAAAAGGAGGCAGAAATAACTGTGATATTATTATAATAGTAACCACTATAATAACAATTAATCCCAACAAACGACCTTTCCTCATTAACAATGCTCCCTTCCCGATTATATTGTATCAGATTGTTTTGATACCAGATATGCTTCAATAAATTCATCTATATACCCATCCATCACTTTCTTGATATTACCTTCTTCCATATTAGTCCTATGATCTTTTATCATGTTATATGGATGGAAAACATATGAGCGTATTTGACTTCCCCAGGCTATTTCTTTATGTTCTCCTCTTAATTCGTTAATTTTCTCTGCCTGTACTTCTTCCATTAATTCTATTATTCGGGATTTTAAGATTGTCATTGCCATTTTTTTGTTTTTGTGTTGTGACCTTTCATTTTGACACTGTACAACCAATCCTGTAGGAATATGTGTTATTCTTACAGCAGAATCAGTTTTATTTACATGCTGTCCACCAGCACCACTTGCACGGTAAGTTTCTAATCTCAAGTCATTAGTATCAATATCTACTTCAACATCCTCATCTATTTCCGGCATAACATCAACAGAAGCAAATGAAGTATGTCTTCGTCCTGACGAATCAAAAGGGGAAATTCTAACTAAACGATGTACTCCTCGCTCACCTTTAAGATATCCAAAAGCATAATCTCCTTCAATAAGCAATGTAACACTTTTAATACCTGCCTCATCACCAACTTGAAAGTCAAGTGTAGTTAATTGATATCCATTACTTTCTGTCCATCGTGTATACATACGCAACAGCATCTCAGCCCAATCCTGAGACTCGGTACCACCTGCCCCTGGATGAATGGATATGATAGCATTATATGAATCATATTTTCCACTTAACTTCAATTTAAACTCCATTTTATCTACTTTTGGCTCAACCTTTTTAATACCCTCTTTATATTCTCCCCACAACAAAGAATCCTGACCCTCTTCATCAGCCAGCTCCACTATTACTTCCAGTTCTTCCAATTCTTCATTTAAATTTTTTAATGACTTAATTCTATTTTTAAGCTGGTTAACTTTTTTAGAAATTTTTTGAGCCTTCTCCTGATTACCCCAAAAACCCGGTTGAGACATCTCTGATTCAAGATCATTTTTTGTTTCTATCAAATGATCTAAGTCAAAGTGCATCACTCAAATCATCTATTCTCTTCTTTAAGTTATCTAAAACTTCCCGATAATTACTATCAACTGCCATAACTCTTCCTCCTAATTTCTATCTTCCACAACATTTTTTATATTTTTTACCACTACCACAAGGACAGGGGTCGTTTCTACCAGGTTCATCTGGTTTTACCACAGTATGGTGTTTCTTTTCCCCTTGTTCCTGATTTG